>JAUICI010000067.1 GCA_030427935.1 Bacteroidia bacterium
GATAAGCAACAGGCAACTGAAGAAAGCAAAGCGCTCGTCTTTGTAAATCCGGATGCTTTTATACAGAAAAAAGATGCTGATGACAATGGCCAATGCAGAGGGTAAGCGCAGGGCAAAAGCATTGATACCGAAGCTTTTATAGGATAAAACGATGGCCCATATCGCCAGCGGAGGCTTGGCAAACCATGACTCCTGCTGACCGCCAAAATAATAGTTGAAGTAGTCTCCATTTTGCAGCATTTGCAAAGCGATCTCGCCATGCAGCGATTCATCCCAATGCATCAAGGGATGGGCACCCAAGAGCAGCAAGCTGAAAAAGGCAGCCAGGAAGACAATCAGCCCAACGGGCGCAAAGGGATGTTTAAAAAAACTGTTTAACATCAGGCGGCATGAGCTATTTCATCCAATAAACCCGTGAGATACCCATGGGTTATATGGGCTCTCTCTTTGAACTGACTTTGCTGCATCAGTAAGTCATGAAGTTTGGGAAGGTTGTAGAAGGGCACGCCGGGATATAGATGGTGATCCAGGTGATAGTTTACATTATGAGGTGCCAGAAAAAAACATTCGATCCAGGAAGCTTTTACCGTTCGGGAAGAGCTGAATAAGGAGTCATAGGCTAAACCGCCATAATGCTCTGCGATACTTCGAAAGTATTGAAACATAAGAAAAGTGGTGAGGCCGGGAATAACCCATAACAGCAAAAAATAATTCCACCATCCCATCATCGTTAAGCCTCCGAATAAGACGGCATAAAATCCTATTTTCAGCAACTTCTCGCTTGGTTTTTGGGGAGCTTTTTTGACCTTTTTATCAAAATCCATGCTCTTCTTCATTAACCAAATCATATCCAGTACCCCTCTGTAGAATACCAGGTATAAAGTCAAAGTCGTAATAAATTCTCTCTTGCTTTGTGGGAAATCGAATCTGGGCCTCCCCAGTTTTGCCGTCCAATCCGGGTCTTCATCTGTGTTGAGTTTGCGGTGGTGGGGCAAATGGATTTTTCGAAAAGAATGGACTGTGGTAAAGATGGGAAACATCGCAAAGAGATTGACTATCAGGTCATTCCATTTTCTGTTTTTCAAAAGCCGGTAATGTAAGGCATCGTGTGTCAATGCAGCCAATGCATGGATCCGGCCTCCAATGATAAAGACAAGCACCACATACAGCCAGACGGATGGAAACAGCGACCAAAGGTAGATACTCCCCACAATGACAGCCCAGTCAAACACCAATGCAGCAATCGCGAGATAAGGATTGATGCGATAGAGGGGTTTGAGGTCTTTGGGATTTAGTTTAATGTTCAATTCCCTGGAATCATAAGTGTGCATAGTCTTTAGGGTTTTTTGAAGGACTCAAACAAGGCAGGAATAACAAAATACAAAAAAACCAATAGATTTGGAAGAGTAGTGCCAGATAATAATCTGATACTACTGCTTTGTTTGAGCCTGTTCAAACAACACCACCGCCAACCTGGCGAAGGCAGGCAACCCCCGGCTGATGGTGGCTTCCACCACCTTGCCGTTTCTGAAACGCCCGAATTTTGCCACATCATCATAAGTCCAGCCTTTGGCTTGCATCATGGCGCGGAAGCGATCGGCCCATTCCTTGCGGATGAGCTTCTCCATCTGGGACTTGTAAAAGAGCCAGGTCTTTTCGGGCAGATCGCCACTTTCGAAGTGAATGAGGCGGACGTATTCGAGGGTTATTTCCCGCTCAGAGAATTCTGGGTGCTGGGATTTGACCCATTCGCGCGTGCGGTCGACGGCCATATTGGCGAAATCCAAAGCGATCTGGAATCGCTTTTCAGGGGGGAAAGAGGTGTAGATTGCGACTTGACGGGCGGCGGCTTCACGCGTGATATGGATTTTTTTACCCCAGTAGTCCATCGGTTTTGAGATTTAATTTGTTTACCCAGCCTTTGATATAATCTAAATCCAAATTTTCAGTCGTCAGCAAAAATTGAATATCTTCTACTTGCTTGTCACTTGGACTGATATTGTGCCACTTGATTTTGGAAATAACCAGGTCTTCTTCAGAAGCCATGAAACATTCAACACTAAAGTATGTCACTTTCTGTCTCCACTCAAAAGCGGCTCTTCCATATTCCGTATCCTGAAATGGCATAAAGTCATATCTCATACCAAATTCATATTCCACAATACTGAATACAATTCCCCTCCTGATGTCGTCCTGAAAAGATGCTTCATAAGGCTCCCAAAGCGGGAAATGTTTCAGGATTCCGCCTACCTTTTCAGGCAGTATCCTGATCACCATATCAATATCATTGGTAGTCCTCGCTCTGTTGTGGTAACTCACCGCGAATCCGCCAACAATCATGTAGTCAATGTTTTCTTCAATCAGTACATCAACGATTTTTTGAAGCGCTTTTTGAAAGAGAGTAGCCATGTAATAAAGTTAACATATGTTAATGAGGATTGCAATGAAATGCCTCAATAAAGGCTGTTTCCTCCCTCACAAACGCAGCCTGCGCAACTCCTTATCCAAAGCCCGCCAGCCCGGCATATGCCGGGCCACCTCCGCCCAAAACACCTTCGAGTGATTCTTCACCCGGGTGTGCGCCAACTCATGCACGATGAGGTAATCAATCAGAGGGAGCGGCAGCTTCACCGCATAAATATTCAAGTTGATATTATTGACGAAGGAACAGCTCCCCCAGCGGGTCTTCATCTTCTTGAATGTGAGCTTTGCAAAAGGTAGCCCGGTGCGCTGTGACCATTCCTGCACGCGGGGCGTGATGACTTCTTTGGCTTTTGCGCGGTAGAAGGCGTCAAAGGTTTTTTGGAGGTTTTCCTGCGTATGCAGGGCCTCGGGAAGGGAAAGCCTGAATGTTGAGCCCGTAAATGCCAGGACTACTTTTTTCAGTGCCTCATTGCGTATGATCTCCACCTCATAGTCGCTGCCCAGGTAGGGCATCTGTGAACCCTTGACGATGTCGGTGTTCACTTCTGTCCCCAGCTGTTCCAGTTTTTTCAGGATCCAGGGGGCTTTCTTCAGGATCAGTTTATTTGCCTGCTCTTCGGGAATAGGGCGTCCCCGCAGGATAACGCCCTTCCCTTTTTTGATGATGATATAGTGGTTTTTGAGGCCGCTTTTCTGCTCGAAAGTGTAGGTTATGATTTGGGATTTGTATGAGATGCCTGGCATGTTTTTGTGAATCTATCACCGCATTTTTTGCAATTTAATTATTTGCAGCCATTTTTCAGCCAATTTGAGTTCCCCACTCAATTGAAAGTTTTCATCTACCTTAAAAAAATCAAGGACAAGCTCTGCTTTGTTTTTACTGGTAAAAGAAAAAGAGAGGCCCAGGGCCTCCGTGATTTTATGAGGGCCTTCCTTGGCAGAAACCGTTTTACTCAAATGGATAAGCTTGCAGCTTTTGACTTCTGAAAGGTCGATATACTCAGAAGTCGTTTTATTTTTCCCCTGCCTAAAAAATATCAAGGCATTACCATTTTCACATAGACCGATGGCCATGTCTTTACAAGAGTCCTGCTGCGAAAGGCTGCAGTTATGCTGTTTTGCGATCTCAGCAAGTGAACGCAATAATTGCTTTTCCCTTTTTTTACTGCCTGTGGCAGCTAAGACGAATGGCATAAGGCAGATGGCCAGGAAAAAAACGGCCATAATTACTGTTACTGAATCCATGATTATTTTGATTATGTGTTAAAAATTGAAATCCTCCCTTTTACCGGAAAGCATTCCCGTAAAAGCTATTTGCATGGTGGTACAGCCGTCCATGCTCCTTTAAGAAGGATTACCAGAAATAATCAAATGGAAACAGCAACTCGACTTTCTGTCGGTTGACAGGAAAGTCAATTATCGAGGAGACATATTGTGAAAACTTGTTTTCCCTTAGCTGTGCAGCTATTCGGAAGGCGGCCCACAGTCGCTTTACCGATTCTGTAGAGGCAGGATAAGAGATATTCCAGGAAGCAATTCCTGTATTTTCAGATTGATGTGCCGGGATCAGGTGATTTTGTGATACAAGAGAATAGGTGGCCTGCTTCTCAGCATGGGTATCCCGATGGCTGTCATGGGCAAAAAAGCTGCCTGCCCCAACTATCAGGAGCCAGCAAAGGACAGATATGTATATGATTCCATAATCCTTAACAGCCTTTTTCATGGGACAGGTATCGATTTAGCGACATTTTACGAGAGATTTCTTAATTGGATTTCGGTATGTGGGTAACTTTTTGCTGGCCGCGTCCGGGCTACTCAGGACATTTTTTTGACGCTGACTTTTTATGGCAGGTATGAATGATTATGACCAGGGCTTTCGTCATAAAAATTCATAAATAGTCAGCGTCTCTCAGCGTCAAAAAACAAGGCATGTCTTTTTTGTCTGGTAGCATGTGGAGGGATTATATTTCATAGTTTGTTAATCAGGTTATAGCTGATTATGTGACTATGAAAGGTATTTTCCCTCACACCCACCCCACAAAACTCACCGCCTCAAAGGAGTCAGTCGGCAGGATGGAGTGGGCAGTTGGCAGGGAAAAAGCCTAAAAATACCGCGCAATCACCTCCTCCTTCAACCAATCAAAAGCAGCCTGCTGCTCATAGTTCACGCCCGAGCGCAAAAGCGCCTCCATATCACCCCCAAAATCCAGGTCGCTTTCTTTCTCCTCCAGGTTTTGCAGGAACTCTTTTATACCCCTCGTCCAGGACGCCCCCTCAAGGCAGGGGTGATTGGTTCTAACAAAAAGGCACTCTCTAAACCCACCCCGCTTCGTCTACGACTCCGCCGCCCCTCCCTTAAGAAAGGAGGGGCTCATGCAAAAATTTTATTTTTGCTGTTTCATCAGCCCATTCCTTTCAAAATGAAAGGCGCAACACACAAAAATTTTATTTTTGTCCCTCTGAGCTTCCCCCTCTTTGCTTCAGAGAGGGGGAAAAAAAGGGGGTGAGTTCAACAAAAGATGCCGCCGGCAAAAGCATTCCAGAACCAATCACCCCTGCCCTCAAGGGGTGTCACAACTGTCTTCCGAGTACCTGGGCGCAGGCTGTAAATACAGCTTGTGCAGAGCCGTGCCGCCCCGGAAGGCGAGGTTTTCCCGGAGAAAATCATCCGAGAAAATGGCGATGATGGCTCGGCAGATGATGAGGTCTTGCTCGACCTGGAATCATATATCACTATCTAAATGAACATTTACATCTACTTTCCAGCGGTTGTCAACGGCTCCCGGTCGTTGCCCGGACCTTGGGCTCAACAGGACCGGGAAGTACTTTTTATCCTCAAAGTATGTTTTCAGCAATTCCACCACAGCATCTTCTGCCTCTGTTTGTTCCAGCATATATCCCAGGCGCTGCAAACTGCTATTGAAAGGATACCAACTCAGTAATTCGTCCATATCTGCCGGAGTAATCTCTTCCACCAATTCCACCAAAACCGTAAAAACCCGATTGATCCCTCCCAGTTTTTTGTGGTGATGCACCAGATCAACGGCAGTCAGCGCCGGGCTGGAAACCTGATAATAGCCCGCATCTGATTTCCTCTTTAGGATATTTTGAGTTGGCCAATGTGTCAGGCCGAAAAACTGTATGTCAAAATTTCCTTTTTGGATGTTATGCAGCTTGGGGAGCGGCGTAAGGATGTAATCCCGCATGACCTGCTGGTGACTGGCACCATGTAAAAGGGCCGCAGAGTATAATCCAACATAATAATCCCGCTCCAAAAAATCGAAAAGCTTATCGATATACAGAGACAAAGGCAGGTATTTTGAGGCCTTGTAGCGCGGAGGTAAGATCAGGTAAAAACCCTGTCGGAGATTGATGACATCCCCTTTTACGATCAATTTGGTCAACATACGCTGGACCGAAACGGCTGATTTGCCAGATTTTTGGATCCATTCCTGCCATGAGAAGCTGAATTGTTCGCGTGCGAGAAAGTCTTGTATGTAGGATTGGGATGCCAAGTTTTAGTAAAATTTTACATAAATTACCCTTTATGGGTTAATAATGCAATTTTTTACTAAGGAAAGTTTTGGATGCTCACACCCGCCCCACAAAACTCACCGCCTCAAAGCGGCACATCTCATCAAAACTCCCATTCTTCACAAACACCCTCGGCCCCTTCCGAAACTGAAACACCCGATACAAAAAGTAATCCCGCGCCTTCTCCTGGCTGACGCGCAGCTCGTTGCGGGTGAAGTAGAAGGGGGTGGATTCGCCTAAGGTCGTAGTCTTCACTTCGATGTAGCGGTCTGTGCCATTTTCGTTGCGGGAGAGGATGTCGAAGCCTGCGCCGTCGCCTGCGTCACGGGCGATCCATTCGATTTGATCGGCGAGGCTGGCTTTGTCGGCCTGGAGGAGGCGGTGCTTTTCGTATTGGAAGATGAGTTCTTCTCCGAGTTGGCCGAGCTGGCGGTTTTGTTGCTCGATTTGGAGGTAGTTGGGTTTGCGGAGGCGGGGGGTGTAGGTGGCTTTAGATTCCTGGATCTGCACAGGCGCAGGCGGATTGACGAGCAGCCTGGAGAAGTCGATCTTTTGAGGAGCTTTCAGCTCTTTCGGTTGAGCGAAACGCTCAAATAGCTGATCTAGCTCTTTGCGCTTGTCCAGGTAATCGAGGACCATGTCTTCGAGCAGGGACTGGTAGTTGAATAATGGCTTATAGCCGATGATATAGGGCTTGTCGTATTTCAGCAGCACGGCGCTGATGTTTTGGTGCTTGAATTCGATGGCGCCTTCGGAGCGGTGGTTTAGCTGTGGGAGGAGGGCTTTCCGGAAGGCGGATTTGGTGTAGGGTTGTCCGGCTATTTCCAGATCGAGCATCTGGAAGTAGTGGTGGAGGGTTTGGGTGATTTCGTGGTGGGACCAGGGGAGTGGCATGGGGAAATTGAGAAGTATAATTAAATTAATTCAATTAGATAAAGTCTATGTATAAATAATTGGACGAGGTCATCACTCTTGTCCACATCCTCCTTGTATAAAAAGTTTATCTCTAACCGAGTCGGAATCATAAAAGAAGCCAATTTGTCTTCAATGGATTTTAGAACTTTTTTTCTTATTGATTGATCTTCGGAGTTAAAATAAGTGTTAATCAAATCATCATATGAATTACTTTTATTTATCGAATTCTTGAATTTGTATTGATCCAAAAGTTCATTAAAGCGAGATCGAATAATTATATAACCTGGTTTGTATGATTCAGAATCGTAATCATCCAACAGCGGTAGATATTCTATGGGAGGAACTACATCTTTTAATTTTGTTTTAGTCAGTAGTTCCTCTAAATAAAAAGCATCGCTAATTTTCAACGCCACTTCAATATGGTCGATTAGTCTAGTATAGAATACTATGGCTTTCGAATTATGGAAAGGATTTGTGAAAACCGGGAAATGATTCCAAATCTTAGTAAATAAAATAAATGAGTCTATATGTTTTTCATTAGGAATACCAGATAACTGGACAGTTAACCAGTCCGCATATTTTGTAATCAAAGGGTTATTATGTATTGATTCTGAAACCCAATCTGATTCTCGCACGGATTCAACTGAATTAATAAATTGCTGCTTTACAAAGTTTTCTAAATCCGCTTTAATGTATTGTCCATTAGAGTTGATTTTTGAAGAAATTTCATCGAAAAACAGTAGATTTAAATGGGAACGAAAATATTGCCTCAGCTCTGGTTTCAAACAACCGCTATTTTCTAAGAAAGTTACGATTGCAACTAAATCTTTTTCAAAAAAAATATTCCGAAAAATAAAATCTATCTCAAATTCTGAAAGAGTTAATATTACTTCCCTATAAAAATTTAACTTATCATTTTCATTGTAGGAGTTGTAATACCTTTTCCGAGTATCTCTTCTTATTTTTTCATATCTATTTTGACGCTCATCTGGGTCAAGCTCTTTCATCTCCGATCTTAGTCGGATATGAATGAAATTTTTATTATCCGACTGAAATCCCATGATTATCTATGCATTACTTCTTTAAAAAATCCATTTGTTTCATCAACCAAAATTCGTCGATCCAAGTACATATTTCGATGTTCGCATGAAGTTTCACTTACCAAACTGCATGAGAAACAGGATGAAAAATTGAGGTCAAATAACCCCTGACCTTCCGATTCCCAGCATAATGGATCACTTTGGCAAATTGTTGCTCTGCTAAGCGCATTTTCTACGAGTGCATTTAAATTTCGCTTCGTAGTCTGCGCAATAAGTCCTCCCATACTACCTTCTGCACCTTCAGCCGTGTAAATCATTACTCCATACATGAGCGTGTCTTTATTATTCGAAACATAAATCCTCTCTGATAATGAAGCAGTAGGATACCCACATCTAAACTCTAATTCCTTCATGATTAAGTGGCTAAATGAGTGGATAAGGTATAATTGCCAGTTATGTGTTCTACCGAATTCAATAGATATTCTGGAAAAAGAGTCCGAGTTAATACCTTCTAATTTTTCATTCAATTCTTCAATCATTAACCTGCCGGAATCACTCACTAAGAAATCTTCTAGATAATCTTCATCAAATGCAAAAAATATTCCTTCACCAAAAGATTCTACGACGGGGTACACCTCTACATCTGCTTTCTGACTTCTGAAGATATTCTTAGAAACAGTGTTCGTTGAATCAGCATCTGCTGGCATAACTCTAGAAAAGTCTAATTGAGCAGAAGTGATTTTCATATTATCAATCCTCAATATTCTCTTGAAGTAGGGAGACAATTTTAAATTGAGGTTTGATGTAACGTTCCGAACTTTCAAGTGATCTTTCGAGAAATTTATGTCTTCTTCACTTTTTGTACTGAAGGCATTAAACTCCTGATACCTATAGTGAACTTCTTTCTCCGAATCTTCCAACTGTAATTCAAGTTCATCAGCCTTATCTATTTCTAATGCTTTTAATTTGTCCCTAAACAGTATTGCGTCTTCTAATCGAGACTCTTTAATCGCTTTTTCTTTTTCGAGTTCCAGTTGCTTTAATTTTAAGGTTCTATCATCTAAAGTTAACTCATCAGGCATATAAATACTGGAAAGTACTCTTGAGAAATATAAGTTATTTCCTGTTGTTAAGGCGGCCTTCATTGGATCCTTGTTTTTACACCCCCCCCTTTCAATTTTTGGGGATTTACTCCTAGCTTGCTTGCTTCCAGAGTAATATTTGTTTTCTCCCGTATATACTTCCCAAGGTAAATGCCCAGGACACTTAATCTTTAAGCTCATCAACCCTTGCAGAGAAGTCTGCTTTCCACATTTACTACAACTGAGCCATTTACCATCAAACCCTGAAGCATTGGCAGTACTTGAGGTGATTTTTATTTCTGACGTTGGGCTATTATCATTTCCGCAACATCGGGGGTGATTAAATAAATCGATCGTCTCTTTATTATTAAAACTCCTTGAAGTATTGGTTTTCCACGCAAGATATTTTGACCATGGAAAATCACTAATATGCCCATGTTCACAGATTAAAACTATGTTATCTTGAATTAAATCTCCATACCAACCCTTTTCATCATTAAAAATGAACTTAGGTGGAAAAAAATTATTTCCATGCCGATCATCGATTTTCTTGTTAGAGGTCCACTCATCATACCATTTACTATAAGGTTTATATTCCTTTTTCTTATTTCGAAATAACTTAGGCATAAATGTACTCGGAATTGTTAGATCTACATTTTCCTTGACCTTATTATTATAGTTCTTTAGCTCTATATCAGGAATAAGAACTAAATAATTGAGATTTGGTAACTCTTTTCGATCTGAAAGGGAACGGAGTAACCTTTCATCATTGGAAATCTGTATGTTCCCATTTCTACCTTCTTTAGCCTGGGATATTACATATTCATTTAACTCCTTGTCCGTTTTTCCCTGATTGATCCCTTCTTTGCGAATCTCCTGAATTCTTTTTAAAAAGCCCCATTCTTCAATACACGATACTATGATACTTCCGTACCGTGTATGTACAATTGAACCTGCTCCTCCATAAGCAGTCAATAATTTGAACTTACTAATAGATTCGTTTGCCGTTTGGTTTAAATATTGATCCTTTTTTGTCATGCGTTTATTGTTGAACAGTTTTAATAACAGAGGAAGGATCTATCTCCCTTAACGAGTGTGAAACTTTCCAATGGTTGGGATAGTTATCGTTAGAAGCGCTAACAAAGAGGGATTGAATCAGTCTGTCATGAAAACGATACCTCAATTCAAAAGATTCATCTGAACCTTCCAAGCGATCAATCCAATTATTTAATAGTATATCCACCTTTTGTAGTAAATCGTCTACTTCTTCATCTGATATGATTCCGTCAATGCTAGACTTCATACCAAAAGGTTTGGTTGTCAGGAATTCCTCTAATCTATTTGCATTGCAAAGTACTTGTTCCACCTCCTGCTTTATTTTTCCTTTTATTTTTTTAATCAAATCATAGGTTAGATTTACAGCACTTTCATTATTGGCTAATCCAAGTTCAGGATCGTGCCTTATCAGAACCGCAACATACATAGCTAAATACCTATCAAGTGCTTTTGCCGCGTAAGGAGTTACGGATATTGGTTCGACATAACTGTAGAATTTTTCATGGAACTCCTTGAATTTTTGATAATGAGATATATCCCTTGATCTAAAAGGATGATGTATTGTAAAGACTATCCCTGCTTCATCACGTGCGACACGACTTGATGCTTGAATATATTCGGCGATATTTCTTGGCATTGAACAAATAACCATTGTATTAAACCTTGGCACATCTATTCCCACTGAAATCATATTTGTTGAAATCACATATTCAGGAGGGTTTGTTGTTTTAACTCTTGGCTTTTTACCCGGAACATTTGAGATAAGGCGCCAAGTACTTTCAATATCTGAAAGATTCGTTTTAACCTCTTCACCCGTTAACCTTCCTGTAAGTTCAGAGTATTTGACTTCTCCTTCTGAGCGTAAGATCTTATCTAAAAAATTCCATGGCACAGTATTATTTGTGACATAATTGATATCTCCAGGTAGATAATGACTAAGTTGAGATTGGGTCTTTCCAACATCTTTTAAGCTATTGAAATAAGCAAGAACCGTATGATAGTAGTCAAAGACCTTAGCTTGATCATTAATGGCAGTTTGATCGCCAAACAGCTCGTCAAGCTCATATTTCTCTCGTAGATATTTCAATCGATGCACAAGAGCTATCGAAGAGACTCTTAGATGCATCCAAACTTGGGTTTTGCCAACTGGTAAAACACCGACATATTTCCTGTTTGATTCTATATGCTGTATGTTATTTTCCGACCTTTTATAAAACGAAAAAAAAGAATCTTCGCAAGAGATTCCCTGCTTGGGAAAGATTTCTGATCTTCTGTTGAAAAGAGCAAATATTTGCTTGTCGGTATTCCTTGTGGTAGCGGTGGATGTAACAATTTTTGGCTTAATCTTGATCCCAGTATTAGAGTCGAAATATGTACATAAGTAGTCTATACTTCTTTCAAATAAACCAACAGCTGAACCAAGGGGTCCTAAAAGCAAATGCAACTCATCTTGAATAATCAATTCTGGCGGCAAACAAGCACGCTCTTCATCTCTTGATGAATATCCTTTCCCAAATAGTCGTCTAGTATCTTTATTACGTTCGCTTGAAGATGTTGAGACATTGTTTGCTAAGGATGCGAATTTGTCCACGGTCCCAAACAATAGTGTTGGAGGAAACTTGTAAATATCATCATCAAAAATTCTTACCGGTAGGCTAGAGTTGTTGCTGGCCCTGCTAGAATTAAATGTGCAACCATCTGATGGACAAGCAATATTGAGTTGTTTATCTATTTTATATTCATCTTTCCCATCTTTTATTGTTGGATTGGGATGGACGTTTGGCAAACTGTCACTTTTAAACAAATTTCCACCACACCACGGGCATTCCGTGAAAGGAATATTTGTTTTCAATGGTTTACCGGTTCTTATATATTGAGAAATTTTAAGTAACTCCTGAACCATTGATTTCTCTCCTAGATCCCAGTAATTGGGTAAAGAGTCCTGGCCAACAAATAAACCGATCGTAATTCTTTCTTCCCCAAGATCATACTTGCCGATATTAAAATTGTCCTTCCTTATGACTTCCAATGCACATATCAACATGGTTGCCCGTTGAAATTGTTGAAGAGTAAGAAGTCTTAAGGTGTATCGCATCAAAACTGTAGTTCCAAATCCTTCTATACCTTTAGTAAATCTCCTGAAAGCAATTGTGAACACAATGATTCCTAAGTAAGCTTCGGTTTTGCCGCCACCAGTCGGAAACCACACTAAGTCTGCAATTTCATTTCTCTCTGGCCAACCGGTTTTGAAAATATCTTCTACCGTTTTATCATCAATATCTGGTCTTACGAAAGCATCAATATTCAGTAAAATGAATGCTAGCTGAAAAGATCTCCAGGAATAATCCCTTTCTAATTGAACTTCTTTATAATATGACTCACCACCATGAGGTATAAATGGAGCAGAACCCTTTTTATTAATACTATGATGGAGTTGCAAAAACATCGCAGTATTCATTACTCTAAAGGCACTCATCGCAGCTGGATTGGATTCCAAAAGTTGAATATTCCGATTCATTCTTTTGTAATCTTTCTCGCAACTATTTAATTGTTTTTCTAAGAGTTTTTTTTGGGTTATATCGATAACCTGTTTACTAAGCTCTTCTCTTTTATCGTTTATCCAACCCGTTTCACCACCATAAGCCTGAATGAAGTTTCTTAGACTTTTTATGACATCAGAATCACTTACATTATTTTTTGATAGACTAGATAAATAGCGAATTTCCAATCCTTGCTCATCCTCTATTCTATTAACCACTTTGTTTTTTTCAATTTTGCTTGGTACGTAATCCACACTTGGCGTTTCCTGGTCGGGAAGAAATTCAGTTGTGACAAACTTCAAGCCCCCTGGATTAGTTCCCCAATCAACTGATGTATTGTATCCTTCACCGTAGTCAACATAGTTTCGATAAATGATTTTGTTGAAATTATCTTCCTCATCGAAAGAAAGTAATTGAGGAGGGTTATATTGCTGTAAACTATTAACCTTAGTTTCAGTGACAGTTAGCCGCACACCGAAAAATGATATTTCGTTAGCCTTGTCTTTCTTATTCAATTGGGGCGGCTCCCCCTCTTCTAGTTCAATCAAATTCTTGTTGACAAGAACAATTTTGATATACATCAAGTTATTTGCCAAGTCATTGAACTTCACATATTGAACCGCAAATCTTAATCCAGCCAACTCTTCTGATGAAGAATCCACAGGAATCAATTCTTTAGATCTATATACCTTCTCCACATTTTCTGAAGAAGGAAGAGTAAGTTCTAATTTGTGAGGGACTGATTCCCAAATTGGTGTGGGTTTATTTTTTTTAAAAACAGATTTAAGGTTGGTTACATAAGCTTGCAACTGCTTGTATATTTCAATTGATTCAATCAATAATTTTAACCGGTCATAATTCTCAATGCCTTGTCCCAACTCCCCCTTGATATAATCGATTAGGCTGTTATCAAAAAGGGTATATACGTTTTCGTAATTAAACTTTTTTGGATTAAATGAATATAATGACCTTTCACCTTTTTGCCCAAAGTAAGATACACCCTTCCCATCTGTTTCCGTCAACATGACATTGCCTGGGAAATGATCGCTTAGGTTATCTATAAGTTCATCTTTCAAATACTGGTTTAAACACCCATAATCAATTTCATAGATATTATCACCACTAATCTCATTCTTAACGAAAATGAATAGGTTTCCATCAATCCACTCCGTTCCGAAAAATGATTGAAAATATTTACCTATTGCTGCTTCAATTTGAGTGCAGTACTCAGGTACCCAATGGGCAAACCTTCTCTCAATTAATTGTTTTTTCTTTACTTTCTTATAAGTTCTGAAGGTTAGGTTTACTTTCAGGTCTGATTCTAAACTTATACTTTCATTCACGGCAAACGTGAGCCCCAGTGAATTAGGATAGTTCTGTTGTTTACTAATAATGCTTTCGGACGAATCATCTTTCATATTCTCGTCGTCAGCACTATTGCTTTCAACCTCAATTTCCTGATTGGGCTTTGATTCATTTTGTGTTGTTGTTTGTTGCTCTTGAGTTACAATTTCCCGAGTTTCCGGAAACAAAATGCCAGAGCTGTATTGGTAAGCGGGAACTTCAGGTATTATTTCATGGAGATTCTTGATAGGTTGGCCTTCTTTCAGGTTTTTTCCCGCAAATCCGGAATTTTGCCAATCCTCTAAAAAGAAAAATCTCAGGTTATAACTACCTGGTCCAATGATTTGCTCTCGAACAAATGTTTCTAGTTTTGCCCTTTTTTTCTTAAACGCGTTCATAATCCATGTCCTAAAATATTTGAACTTCAGCGAATTCTAATTCACTAAATATTGTTGAGATTATTGACTCACTAATCTCGCTTAGCTCAGCTGTTTCTTTTCCTGGAAAAATATCTTCGTAGGTACTGATGATTTTATTTGTTTGAATTAAAATCTCAGGATTTTCTGACATTCCGAAGAACTCATTTTCAATGAAAAAACTGATTATTTCCTGGTACAATTCAGTGATTCTGTTTTTCTTCGTTCGACCATAATATGCAATGAAGGCTAAATTCATCTCTGCTTCATCAATCCCAAGAAAGTCACAAATTATTTTCCAATCATTTTTCCGTTTGGGAATCACAAATGCCTCGTCTGTCATGCTGTCTTTTTCGATAATATATCTTTGCTCGAAATACTGTTTATGTGAATATGAAATACCTCGTCTGTTCAATTGGGTGTATAATTCTGGATATTCCGCAAGACGAGTCTGATAATTTCTTATGCTTTCAGAAATTTCTGAATACTTTTCTA
Organism: Bacteroidia bacterium; assembly: GCA_030427935.1. Classification (GTDB taxonomy): domain Bacteria; phylum Bacteroidota; class Bacteroidia; order Flavobacteriales_D; family Crocinitomicaceae; genus JAGQYP01. Next base: position 14,847 of record JAUICI010000067.1, read on the forward strand.
GAATGTCCCCTTCATCAATTAATTTATCCAAGTCTGATTTTAGCAAAAATTGATCTCCAACCTTCAAATTTTCGGCTTTTGCCTCTATAATGGAGTTTCGCTTAATGTAGACTTTTGAAGTGGATTTGAGATCGATTTCCCCATGAATATTGGACTTAATTTGAATTATTCTAGCTTCTGCCCTCTTATCATTTTTTTGGATTTCAACGATCTCCTCCTCATTTCTGTATTCATCATCGTAATCCGTTGAATCATACTCTTCCTCTTGTAGGACTAATTTTTTCTTTAAATACTTCGAATTATATCCTTTTACTAGTCCCTTAATTTCTTGAATGGTATTTTCTTTAAGAGCTTTATATTGGTCAATGTGTTTTGAATAATTGGGATCAAGAATTGATCTGGCAGAACCAATGATGCTACTCCAATGAAATCTAATTGTGTGGTATTTCACCCAAGGTTGATAACTGTAAAAAATGAAATCGGGTATAATTATTTGAAATCTCGTGTTACTTAGATGAAGGTTAGTTTGATCAATAATACTGAACCCATTAAACAGGTAAATAGGCTCAGAATCTTTCCAATGAATACTAGTTTCAGTCACAAATTCTAAGCTATCCTTTAAAATCATAGCATAGCTTCTTAATTCGGTCATTATAACTCTAAGTTTATCGCCTGAACGACCTACTAGCTTAGGAAGCAGGATCTTTTGTACATCATTTTCTTGAAAAAACTTTTCAATCCAATTTAAGTCATGTAACTCTGATATGATTTGCTCGAAATGTTTAATAATTGGTCTATCTACAAGACTTGGATAATCAATAGAAAACCGTTCTATCCACCATTGTTTGGCTCTCCCTTGGTTTATACACATCAGCCAATACTTTGGAAATGGAACTTCGAAGCGATTCAATTCTAAGCATTTCCAATCTTCCTTTAGAGTCTGCAATAATGAATACAATTGTAAATTGTGGTTAGTATCAAAAACCGTAAAATTGTCATACTTCCACAAACGAATATCTACTCCCTCTTTTTCTCCTGGATACAAGTTTAATTCATCCTCTGAGTTTGGATCACAAAAGAATCTACTGTTGAATTTTAAACTGAACCTTTTTCTTGAAACTTCCCGCAGGTATGAGTGAGCCCGCCTTGCATAAGGAAAGATCAATTGTAGTTGCAAGGAGATATTCTCTTGTTTTAATTGTTTTTCTAAGTCTGCAGCTTCATCTTCATCCATTTTACCGTCAACAAAAAGCAGTATTTCCTTAATGTAATCATTGGATTCTATGCAAGAAAGCGTAAGTATTTTAGGTGACTCCAAATCAATAAGTCTTGGTTTTTTAAAAAGGTCAACTTGACGAATTGCTTTGAAAATTTCAAATGAGTTATGAATGCCTTGAGAATCATTAAAGGTTCTGATTTGATCAATTTTGAAAAATGGCAAGAATTTTTGCCTGCCTGTGAGTATTCCATTTTGCCATCGATCTATGTTCAATTTCGAATGGTCAAAATGAATGATGTAATCCAATGGTTCATCTAATTGCATTTTCGGCCGTGGCCTGAAAAAATCAAAAAGGCCTGTGTTTTGATCAGGGCAGGGAGAATTTTCATTTGATAATTCGATTAATATTGAAAGTACTCGAATATATTTCCAGGAAATATTTACAAATTCACTATCATATTCTGGCAGAGTCAAAATCAATTCTGAACATTCAGACTCCATAAATCTCCAAAACCAGCAACCAATTTCCTTAAGCCTAGGATTTTCTCCTATCCCTATTGCTTTAGTAACAGCTATATGAAAGTCATTAAAACCTACTTCCATTGAATCAGTTTTAAGTCGTCCATTGCTCTTGTAGCACCAATATAATTTTGAGTTTTTGATGCAGACTCAAAATTATCTGTAAATAGATAAACAGAACTTGTTTCGAGTCCACGATACTTTATTGGAGTAGTATACCTGATTTTTGTTGATGCGATGCAAACATTCTGCTCTGTCAGTTCTTCCAACTCAGATTTGAAAAAATCGTTTACTAAAATGTTAAAGTCAAATAAAATTTTGGAGTTAACTAAGATCACCTTTTCACCATTTGTATACCTCGAATCATTGACAATTTCTTGAACGATTTTAATTTTGGATTCTTCACTTGTGACCTCGACAATTGAGTGCTTGAATTGATTGATTAGAGCTGTGCTAGACTTTTTCAGAATTGTGTTGGAGATATCACCAATTGTTGGGTTTTGTATGCAACGAAAGTTTGAATCAAATAAATAATGTGTGAACCCAAGGTCAATGAAATAATCAGCATACCATGAAATATCTGTAAAGTCTTGTCTGACTGTTTGGTTAGGGTCAAATAATATCAATAATTTCGGCTCTTCGGATTTCTTCTCAAGAGATTCTATAAATTCGGCAAGACCCTTATCCAGATACTCTTGAGCCTCATCGAAAATAACAAAGTCAATATCAGCGCCAATCGAATCTATAGATATTTGCTGACTAAATATTTTAAAAGCAATTGAGTTCGAGTCCAACCGATAGTCATTTGTAATAATGTTTTCTAGTTTTTTTCGAACCAATTTGTTTGCGCAAAAGACTATTCCTCTATGTTGCTTCAACAAGTTTTCCGCAAGGTATTTGGTAGCCAATACTGTTTTACCGGTTCCGGGAGCTCCTTGAACTAAAACACATCGATTTCGCCGAAGGCCTTTGAGTGTTTCATAATTTTCATTGAGTATAATTTCCGATATTATCTTATCTGGATTATATCCATATGAAGTTTGATTTGGAAACAATTCAGATTTTATTCTTTTGATTTCTTTTGTCTTTAATTCAGGATATGTAGAGAAAAGATTTTTATTGATTTTTTCCAGTGATTTATTCGGATATAGTTCCTTTCGAACCCTTCTTCTTGAGCGTATTCCTAATTCTGATATGAATTGAAAAAACGATTCGTTGATAGCTCGAAAATCTGTACTGGTATTCAAATGCCCGAAATCCTTTTTCGAATAGAATAGATAGTCGTATCCTTCTAATTGTGGTCCCAAGAGCTTG
>JAUICI010000258.1 GCA_030427935.1 Bacteroidia bacterium
CAATTACTGGAAACAAAGCATTTGGTTTAATGAACGGTGGACTCTTCATCACAGGTAAAGGTGTTTCAGAAAAAGATATCGATATCGACCTCTCTGGGAGGATTCATGATCTGCAGTTTAAAGGATATTCCTACAATGATCTCGATATCATCGAAGGAAATATAAAAAACAATCAGTTCAAGGGAAAAATTCATATTGAAGAGGAAAATTTAAGCATGACCTACAATGGAAATGTGAATTTCGGCAAGACAAAAGGCATGAAATTCGAACTGGATATCGAACGTGCGATGCTGACCAAACTGAACATTATTCCAAAAGATTCCAATAGGATGAGTACCGAGCTTTGTGCGAAATTATATGTGGATTCAAAAGGAAGCAATTTCAATAATTTAAAAGGTCTGCTTGCATTGTCTAATGTCAATTTCAGACAAGATACCATGGATGTATTCCTTGATACATTAAGTCTTTACATAGGCCGGTCAAAAGGGGCGGATTCTGTTATTCTTCGGAGTAACCTAATAGATGGGGATCTTATTGGTAAATTTGATTTAGGTGGTATTCAAAACACTCTAAAAAATCAATTTCAAAAGATCTTTCCCGAATATTTTGAGAAATTGAAAAAGTATAAAGAGAAAGATTCTAAATTTAATTTCAACATTACCCTTCACGATATTCAGCCAGTAATCAATCTCTTCAATTCAGATATTCAAATCGCCAAAGAATCTAAAATCGATGGGAAATTCGATTCAGATGATCATTCTTTTGAATTTAATGTTGATTCGAAATACTTTAATTATAAAGATGTCACATTCGATAATATAAAAATCAAAAATTCTGGAGCACCACTTCAATTGGACCTCGACATGAAAATAGGCCATATAAAAGCAACAGAAAGTCTTCAGTTTAGCGATGTGAAATTAACTGCTCATGGAGAACAAAACTTCGTATTAACAGATCTCGCTTGGAATATTGATAAATACCCCGATAATGTCGGAAACCTCGTTTGGGAAACTCAAATAATCTCCCCAACAGATTATATTTTGGATTTCGATTATTCAAAGATTCCAATTCGTGGTCAGATTTGGAATATTGAAGATCAAAGTTTGATTTTTCTTAAAGAAGGTGGCGAATTAATGGAGTTTTCCGACGTCACTATCTCTAAAGGTGGCCATGAAATTTCTTTAGATGGGGCGCTATCAACTGACTCAGCGACTGTTTTGAATTACATGATCAAGGATTTCGAATTAAAGGACCTTGACGAATTTCTCCCTGAAGATTTAAAATTTGATGGTCATTTGAATGCCTATGGTGAAATTCGTGATCTGTTCAATAATTTCGATTTGACGACCATGGCCGGAATTGATTCTTTCCAAATCAACGGAGAATTCATTGGCGATCTGATGTTTAGTCAGCAATGGAATAACCAAACCAACAGTTTCGATATTGAAGGTGGAATCATGAGAAAATTCGAAAGATTGGATGACAAGATTAAAACTTTTGATTTTGCTGGAAAATATTACCTATTCAGAAAAAAAGATAATCTTGATCTCTCCCTTATTTTCGACAAAACAGACATTTCTTTTGTGAATTCCTTCTTACCAAAAGATTTGATTTCAAATGTTCGAGGTTACCTCAATGGTCAGCTGGAGATGACAGGAACATTAGCCGAACCCATTTTCATTGGTACCATTGATTTTCAGGCGGGTAATGCTTATATCGACATGTTGGGAAATAATTTTGGTGTCATGGGAGAGATTGAATCCAAAGATTACGGATTCATCATCAACCATATGTACATTACCGATCCAGAAGGCAATACAGGAACAATCATTGGAGCTATTTTTCACGAAAACTTCAAAAACTGGAACTTCGAAGCTCAATTCAACCTCTTCGACAATCCTTTTGAGTATTATGCCACAGGATTTCCTAAACCCTTAGAAAGATTTCAAATTTTGAACACAGAATACCAAGATGGAGATACTTATTATGGTAAAGCGTATGTGACAGGGTATGCAGGAATCTTCGGTTATGAAAACCATTTCGAAATCAGTGCCGATATTGAAACATTGAATGGAACAAAAATCAACTTCCCAATGTATGGATCAACAGATGTTTCGGAAGATGATTTCATCATATTTAAAGTAAAAGATTCTACCCAAATACAAGAAGAAGTGACCTCTAAATTGAGTGGGGTGGACATGGATTTAAAAATCAAAATATCACCACAAACCGAAGCAAGTATCATATTTGACGAATCCACCGGAGATTTAATCAAAGCCAATGGTTCTGGAGAAATTAATCTGATCATGAATACACTCGGTGATCTCACAATGACGGGAAAATACACCATCAACCAAGGAAAGTATTATTTGAGCATGAAGAATCTCATCAAAAAAGATTTTACACTTCGAAAAGGTGGAACAATCGATTGGACCGGGTCACCTTATGATGCCGATTTAGATGTGCAAGCGGTATATTCTGTCCGAGCATCCTTTAATGAGGCTATTCCGGATATTACAAATTCAGATCACACGGGAACAAAAGATCGCGTTGACTGTGTCCTAGCTCTAACCAAAAGTTTGGTTAACCCACAAATGGACATTGATATTCAGACTCCATCAAATAATGAGTCTGCTAAGGCCGTTCTTTCTAGAATAAAAAGTTCAGAAGATGAGCTAAATCGCCAATTTTTCTCCCTTCTAATGCTTCAAAAATTCCAACCAATTGTTGGGGTGCAAGGAAACATGTCTGGAGGAGTTGCAAATGCTGTTGGTGAAGCTCTTACAGGTCAGCTAAATTCTATTCTGAATTCCATCGACGAAAATTACAACTTTAACGTCAACTACAATCAAGACGATGTAAACAAAACGGAACGCTATGAAATCGGAATGTCAACTGAAGTGCTTAATGACCGTTTAGTCATCTCAGGAAATTTTGGACTGGAAAACTATTCGGGTGGTGAAACCAATCAGAATAACTTCATTGGGGATGTGAAAATTGAATATAAAATTAGTAAAGACGGTTCATTCAGAGTAAGTGCATTTAATGAGTCAAATGATACCCGAATCCTTCAAGACAAAGACCTTGGTCAGTTTACTCAAGGTATCGGTATACATTATGAAGAAGATTTCGATAAAATCAAGAA
>JAUICI010000001.1 GCA_030427935.1 Bacteroidia bacterium
TCCTACAACCTGAGCGTATTCCAAGACTTTTTGGTTGGGAGCCCGTCCTGTGATCATTTCATACAATAAGAAGACTACGTGTCCACCATCCAATGCAGGAATAGGTAAGATATTCATGAAGGCCAAAATGATGGATAGAAGTGCTGTCATTCGCCAGAATTTTTCCCACTCCCAAATTTCACCAAACATATTGGCGATCGATCCAAATCCACCGAGCTGCGATACGCCTTTACTCGTGAATAAAAATTTCATTTGTTTTACATAGCCACTTAGGACTTTATTACCATAGCCTACGCCTGCTGGAATAGAAGCCAAGAATCCGTATTCATCATTTTCTACCTCATACCATCTCGTAAGATCATCAAGAGGTTTGATTCCGATAACTCCAACTGTTTCTTCTCCTCTTTGGTCTCCAGCAACTTTTACTGAAACAGAATCCAACACACCAGCACGATAGAATTTAACGGATACCGTATCATCAACTCTATTTTTAAGGGCTAAAGAAAAGTCTTGGAAATATGGGGTAGCTTGGTCATCAATTCCTACAATACTATCTCCAGGAAGAATTCCAGCTTCTTGTGCATTATCTACAACTCCATCAGGATATTCGTCAACGATGAAAGGTAATGGTATAGTAAATAATGCATTTGCCCCATCGGTCTGAATCATCTGGTATTCGATATCCTCCGGAAGTGAAATTTCGATTTCTTTTCCATCTCGCTCCACAACCAATTCCGTTTTATTATCTAGCAAGATACCAGTTCGGAAATCTTTAAAACTATTCAATTCCTCTCCGTTAAGACTGATAAGTTTATCACCTGTTTGGAGCCCATGTTCTCTTCCTAAATCATCCACATAAATTCCATAGGGCATTTTGGATGGCTCTAACCTTTCATTTCCCCAGACAAATAAAATCATCATGAAGATGAAATAACCAAGTAATAGGTTCACGGTAACCCCACCAAGCATTACAATCAATCTTTGCCAAGCGGGCTTCGATCTAAATTCATAAGGTTGAGGTGGTTTTTTCATTTGTTCTTTGTCCATGGATTCATCGATCATCCCGGAGATTTTTACATAACCTCCCAGAGGCAACCAACCGATTCCCCATTCAGTTTCCCCAATCTTTTTCTTCCAAAGAGAAAACCATGGGTTAAAGAACAAATAGAATTTCTCAACTCTGATTTTAAACCAACGTGCTGCAGCATAATGCCCTAGTTCGTGCAAGGCAATCAATAGGGATAATGAAAGAATAAACTGCGTGGCTTTAACCAGAATCTCCATGTAACTTAGTTTTTAAGAGCAGCAAAGATAAGGGATTTGAGGTAATAAAAAAGCTCAAAAAATCTTAAAACTCGAAATAGTCAAGGATTGCGATAGTAATCAATTCTGTTTGTTCTTCAGGTTGTAAATTCGGAAGGGTGTCCTTTGCTTCAAAATGTGGCCAATTGTCTTCATCTCTCCCTTTGAACTCGTAATACCCATGAGGCTCTAATAAAGTACAGATTGCAACATGCATCAGATCTACTTTTTGGTCTTTGGTGAATTTTTGATAGCCCTTTCCATACTCTTGAACACCGATTAAAAAAAGAATCGATTGTAAGTTTAAATCAGGACCAAAATCCTCTTCAAGGTGCTTTTTTAATTTCTGAAATCGTTGACCAACATCCAAATCCATCCGGCAAAAATACGAAGCTTTCTCTCGATTAAACACTGTAGTGTGGGAAATTTCAATTTTTAGTCGAAAACTCCGGTTCTTACAAAACTACCTTTGTAGGATGAATTTTATTGACCTGATCATAATTATTCCTACAATTTATGGGGGATGGCAAGGCTTTAAAAAAGGTTTTATCATTGAAATCTTTACGCTTTTGGCTCTCCTTGTAGGGGTTTATGCTGGAGTCCACTTGTCGGATCAAGTCAGTATTGTTTTGAGAGATCACGTGAGTATCACATGGAAATACCTTCCCACAGTTTCATTCATATTGGTTTTTTTAATGGTGGGCGCCATGGTTTATTTTCTTGGAAAATTGGTTGAAAAAGTGATTGATCTGGCAGGCATGAAATTGTTGAATAAACTTGCGGGTCTTTTCTTTGGAGTGGTCAAATTCATTTATGTGATTTCGATTATTTTACTTATTGAAGAATCTTTTCAAGTAAAAGGAGATGTACTTCCTGGTGAAGCCAAAGAAAACTCCTTACTGTACCAACCAGTGAAAGATTTGTCATTCAAAACTATCCCTTCTTTCAAGGATAGTGAATTATTCTGATTGAATCTCAACTTCGACTTCGGTGTTTGTAGAGTCTTGGAGTTTTTCCCTTTGAATTTCTTCTTGCTGTAAATTTTCACGAGCAAGCAAAAGATCAAATACCATGTAAATTAGAAATCCGAGTGTCGCCAGAATCACAAAAACTCGAAATAGATATCGTGGGGAAATATATTCGTATTGCCGATGCTTTTTTAGGTTAACAGGCTTTTCTTCTTCCAGCTCCTTCATTGCAGAATCACCGTTTTACTTGTAGTTTCAAACTGATAAATACGCATGTTGAATTCTTTGTAGATAAGATTGTGCTGAACTTTAACCAGAGCACTAACAAAGCCCGTCTGACCATTCGTTTGTCGGTCTGAAAAATCAACCTTAAGCACACCTAAAGAATCCGTGTAAAAAGTGTCATTAAAAATAATCTCATTGGTATAGGAAGAATCATGCGGATCACCCGTAAAAATGACCATGGCGGAATCCGCAGGAAGCAAATTAGCATCCTTAATCGTCAACTCTACAATTGTAGGGTCGTCCTTACACGAAAATAAAATGAGGAATAAAAATACTCCGAATAATCTCACACCTTATTGAGGCTGAATAATCACCGTCTCTTCTGAAGTAACCTCTTCTTCAACTTTAATGATTCCTGAACCTTCTAAGGTGTCTTTGATAGCTTTGATGTCTAATACAGCAAATCCAGCTTGACCTAATTTAAAAGCTTCAGTGTAGTTGAAAGTAGCTTGTCCAACAGCATCAGTAAACTGAGTATCTTTTCTGATAATCTCCAATCCCGCATAATCTGGAGATGATGGAGTTCCATATAGAATTACAGTTGCACCAGGAATTCTTGCTCCCGAAGTATCTACAACCGTGATGATCGCGATCGTATCCCCTTCTTTTCTACAAGATGGCATAACAATTAACAACAGGGCAAACAACCCAAGAATTGAAACTAGTTTAAGGTGTAAAGCTTTCATAATCCTATAATTTAGTTGAAATTTTTATCTAAACTCTATTGCAACAATACGATAAAAATCTCTATTAATTAACAATTTCTTAGTCCTATTAACAATATAGACGTCCAAAAAGTTACAAAGTTGGCTCATTTTTTTGAAAATATTTTGTTTTAAGGTTCAATGACTACCGTTTCTTGAGACGTTTCTTGCTCTTTTACGTGAATGGTTCCAAAGCCTTCCAAGTTGCCTTTTTGAGCTCGAATCTCAAGAATAGCAAATCCAGACTGACCTAATTGAAACAAATCTGTATAGTCAAATATAGCCTGTCCGTTTTGATCGGTATAAGCAGTATCAAAGCGTTCCACAGTTCCCAGTTGAGGCTGTGGATTACCAAATAAAACAACTTGGGCGTTTTCAACCAGGGCATTATTGGTGTCTCGAACTGTGATCACAGCAATCGTTGCATCTTCCTTAATGCAGGAAGTAAATTGAAGTAGGGTAAAAGGAATAAAAAGGAATAAAATAAATCTTGTTTTCATGGCAAGTAAAGTTTTTGCGATTATGATAGTAGGACAAACTTCTTGCTCAAAAAGTTACAGGGGGAGTTGAGAATGTGCTGATTTAATGATGTGAAAACTATCTCACTTTTGGAAGCTTAAGTGTTCGACCAGATGGAATAGAAAGACTAACAACCAAAGTAGCTCCAGTGAAAATCAAAGAAGAATAGACGATTGTTTGATACCTTCTGGCATTAAAATTATAAGGTGAATTCTTATCAATGGATGCTAAAGGCGCCACCACAAGCGTACTAAACAATCCAACACCCGCAGCAATTCCAAAACCGATTTTCACACCAAGGCCTTGGTTTTGATAAAGGTTATATTTTTTTGACCTAGTAAAAACTTCGCTTTCTGCATCTACATATTCTATATCGATCATGGTCTCCTTATGTATGTTTTTTTCAATTTGAAAAACTTGTTTGCTCTCGTACCATTTATTGAAATAAATAGAGTCTGATGAAATCGAATCTATAAAGCCGTTAATATTATAAAGTGTATCCCCTTTTTCATAGGTCAAAGTAAAATCGGATCCGGGTTTGACATAGACTTTTTTACCCCTTAAATTTTCGAGCTCGAGTTTTTCTTTCTTTTGAGAAATCAGAGGAAGGACAAGAATGAATGAAAGAAACAGCAGAGTAAATCTCATGGGTTAAGCTTTACTTAGTAGAAACAAAATTATTGAATTAAAGTTACAGTCACTATTCAAAGAAGTTCTTTATTAAGCTTAAAGAATAAATGGGCTAGTTCTTAAATTTCAAGAAAGCCCCCTTAAACCAATATCAACAAATTGTTTAATTAAACGGCTCTTCGTAAATTCGCGCCAAAGAACTCGTAGATGAAAGAGAAAATAGAATCTTACAAACAAGAACTGGAAGAGTTAAAAGCGGACACCCTGGATGCTATCGAGGCTTTTCGAATCAAATTTTTAGGTTCCAAAGGATTGGTGAAGGAGTTGTATGCGGATTTAAAATCGGTTGCAAATGAGGAGAAAAGAGAATTTGGACAGTTAATCAACGAGTTTAGAACAAATGCGGAAGCGAAGTACAATGAATTAAAAGATTCTCTATCGGCATCGGATGGTGGGTCTGATCCAAAAGTGGATTTAACAAGACCTGGAACAAAATTTCCGCAAGGCGCAAGGCACCCTATTTCATTGGTTAGAAAAGAAATTATTGAAATTTTTTCTCGTATTGGTTTTACCGTTTCTCAAGGACCAGAAATTGAGGACGATTGGCATAATTTCTCTGCTTTGAATTTCCCGCCAGAGCATCCGGCAAGAGATATGCAGGATACTTTTTTTGTTGAAAAAGGAGACAATGAAATGGCCTTGAGGACCCATACTTCGTCGGTTCAAGTTCGAGTTATGGAAAATTCTACGCCTCCGATTCGAACTATTTCCCCAGGTAGGGTTTTTAGAAATGAAGCAATCTCAGCAAGAGCACACTGTATTTTTCACCAAGTTGAGGGACTTTATATTGATGAAAAAGTCTCATTTGCCGACTTAAAACAGACCTTACTATATTTCGCAAAAGAAATGTTTGGCGACAAAACAGAAATTCGATTGAGACCATCTTACTTCCCATTTACAGAGCCGAGTGCTGAAGTGGATGTGTCCTGTAATATCTGTGGAGGAAAAGGATGTAATGTTTGTAAATACACAGGATACCTAGAAATCTTAGGTTGTGGAATGGTAGATCCAAATGTATTAGAAGCAGCGGGTATCGACTCCAAAAAATACAGTGGATTTGCCTTCGGAATGGGAATTGAAAGAATTGCCATGTTAAAATATCAGGTGAAAGATTTGCGTTTATTTTTTGAAAATGACGTGAGATTTTTGAACCAATTTAAATCAGCATACTAGAAATCATATGTTTTGGAAGTCGAAAAAAGAGAGCTCTAGCTTTCCTTGGGATAATCTGGATTCAATCGATCGCTTAAATGAGATCAATGAACTTTCATTTGAAAAACCTGTACTGATCTTTAAACACTCCACAAGGTGTTCCATTAGTTTTATGGCGAAAAGCAGATTTGAAGGTGGGTATGAAGAGGTTGACATGTCCTTTCATCTATTAGATTTAATTCGAAATAGACCCATCTCCAATCAAATAGCGGAAGATTATGCTATTCGTCATGAATCGCCTCAAATTTTGCTTATAAAAGAGGGAAAATGCATATATTCAGCTACGCATAATGCAATCGACTTCAGAAGTTTAAAAAAGGAATTATGAAATCAGCTGTAATCATTGATGATATTGAATCTGCAAGAAAATCTTTAAAAGATGATATTGGACATTATTGCTCCAATGTCGAAATCATTGGTGAAGCTGAAGGAGTTGTGACGGGAGCAAAAGTGATTCGAGAGAAAAACCCGGACATTATTTTTCTGGACATTCAGATGAATGATGGGAGTGGATTTGATCTTCTTGAAATTCTGCCCGATCTAAATTCAAATGTAATTTTTACGACTGCTTCCGATCAATACGCGATCAAAGCTTTCAAGTTTTCAGCCATTGATTATCTCTTGAAACCGATCGACCCAGATGATTTGGTTAAAGCAGTAGAGAAAGCATCAAAAGACGAAGACAGCAAAGAAAAACTTGGTATTTTGAAGGAGAACTTCAATTCGCCAAAAAAATTAGCATTAAACACTCTGGAAAAGATCCACATTGCGAATATTCAGGATATCGTACGTTGTGAATCAAATGTGAATTATACCATGTTTTATTTCCGTGATAATTCTAAAATTTTGGTTACCAAAACCTTAAAAGAATACGATAAACTATTAACCCCTCAAGGCTTTTTGAGACCCCATCAATCCCATTTAATCAACCTAGAATTCGTGAAAGAATTTGTGAAATTAGATGGTGGGTATATAGTCATGAAAGACGGGGGAAAGTTCCTGTATCAACAAGAAAGAGACCTGAAGTAATGGAAATCCTATCGAATTTATAAGATGAAAAAACTACTTTACTTAATTCCACTAAGCTTTTTTCTTGCGGCTGTTTCTTGTGAGGGAGACGCCAAAAAGAAAACTGAAGAAGTTAAGCAACCAACCGTCCTAGCAAAATTTGCGGGCATTAAAAATAACGATCAATTTGTGATTGGAAACGACTTGATTGTGCGTGTACAGCTTAAAGATATGGAAAACCTGGAAAGCCTGAAACTGTTTTTGAACGACCAAACGGTTTATGAAGGCAAACCGAATTCCGACATGCATGTGAGCACCATCAAGACCGATTCTTTGCCAGTAGGGTATACAAGCTTACGCTTGATAGCTAAATACAAAGGAAGTTCTGACGCCATTGGAGACAGCAGAAAAATCGTCTTCTTTTCAAATAAGGTACCTGAAATGAAAGTGGCTAAAATTGTCAAAAAGTATCCGCACGAGTCCACTAGTTATACTCAAGGTTTAGAATTTGATGGCGAGCAGTTGTGGGAAGGCACAGGACAGAGAGGAAGGTCCATTGTTGCGAAAGTAGATCTGAATACAGGTAAGATTACCGAACAAATTGATATGGAGAAAACTCTTTTTGGAGAGGGAATTACAATCATGGGAGATAAGGTTTATCAGCTTACTTGGCAAGCGGGGAGGTGCTTGGTTTACGACAAGGGTATCATGCAAAAAGTAAACGAATTCAATTATTCGGGAGAAGGATGGGGTTTAGCCAATAATGGAGAGTCACTAATCATGACAGATGGTTCCTCAAAAATTGTGTTCCGAGACCCAGAAACCTTTGAGGTTCAAAAGACAATTTACGCATTTGATCATAGCAAAGAATGGCAATATTTGAATGAAATTGAATGGATTGAAGGGAAGATTTATGCAAATGTTTATCAAAGAACAGACATCTTGGTTATCGACCCAGAAACAGGAAAAGTAGAAACGGTAATCGATGCTTATGATGCCGACAGGGAGTTGAAACTAGATAATCCAAAATCAGATGTATTGAATGGAATAGCCTACAAGAAGTCGACGAAGGAAATCTACATTACGGGCAAGTATTTTCCTTATTTGGCAAAAATCAATCTGGCAGAGGACCTTCCTTAAGTCTTTTTCTTTCTCAATAAATAGGCTTTAAAGGCAGATACTTTTTCATCATTTTTCAAATTCTTTAGAAGAGACCTTTCCTGTTCTGAAAGCGGCAAGCTTGAACGAAATACACTTTTATATCTAGATTCAAAAACAGTGTGTTTTCCTTGAACATAATACAAATAAACCTCCCTTAATGTAGCACGAATATAATAGTGGGTGGCCCTCAAAGTTTTTTTATAGATTAAGAGATTGTAGTTGCATTTGAGCGATTCACGGTATTCGTTTTTCTTCAGATAGATACTGGAGAGCGTATCCCAAAACTTTTGGGTATAATAATTACTAAACTCTTTACTGTGTTTATTTACTTTTTCCCTCAATTCTTCTAATTCTTCTTCTCCGCGACCAATTGCCAATATTTGTTGGAGCTTTAAATCCAGTAAACGCTCTTTTTTTCTAATCTCAATTCTTTGATTATCAGAGTATAGAGTCTCTATGTTTTCTATGATTTTATCAAATTTTAATCTTTCACCATTAAATAAATAGGCCATTCCACAGGCATACCAAACATCTACTTTTTGTTCTGGATTATCATCAAACTCATGGGGATTGTTTTCCATTAAATCAATTAGTTCATCCGAAACCCCCAAGGCAGAGGAAAAGTCTTTGGTTTGAACGAAATAGAGTAAGGAGTGGTGTAAATTAAAATAGTAGGCAGAACGCACCGTTTCCATTTTCTTTTCCCTTGTTGGATTATAGTTAATATCATCAAAAGTACTCCCATTCCACAACATGGATTGGGTTCTGAATAGCATTAGTTTTTGATAAGCATACAAATAGTAGCTTCGTCCAACCGACCTGGCAGTGGTAATGGATCGACTAATCTGATTCACAAATTCTTTATTTTTTTGAGTATAAAACTTTAGTTCAGTCTCTTTTAAAATAACCTCCATGTAATAGGTAAATCGTTCATGCTTATCAATTATTTTTTTTACGGAATTGCATTTTTTAAGTGCTTGGATATAGAGTTTTTTCTTAATTAAAATATCTATTTCCGTTAGTTCATTCCGGATAATAAAGTCAATATTTGATTTTCGGTGATAATCTCGCATACTAGCAAGCAAGGCGCGATAAAGTTGATTTTTAATTGTAGGGAGAATGCGGACAAACTTTTCTTTTTCAAAGGTCTTTTTTAGTTTTTCCTCATTGTATTCTTTTTCTTTATAGACCTCTTGGTATAAAAGGTATATATGGTTTTCAGGACTATGCTTTTTCTGTTCTAAAACGAAATGCCTCTTCTCCATTTTAGTCATTGATTGTATTAATTCCACTAAATGATCCACCCTTAGAAATTATAAAGTTTATATAAAAGTATAGGTTTAATCAACTAAAAACAAGCATAAATATTGAGAATAAGAAGATTTATTCAAAAATTAGAAATTATAAAAACAAAAAAACATGATTTTTCTTTAGTCGGGCTTTACCTTAAATTGAGGTAAGATTAAACGAGAGATTTTAAGTATTTAGTCGAAAATTTAGAGAATCTCTACTACTACTTTGTCATTAATATTGAAAACGGGAGGCACACATGCTCCCGTTTTTTTATTGGTAACCAATTCACCCTTTTTTCAGTATACCTATATGCACGAATTCAAAAGTGCATGTTATGTTTAGAAAAGGAATTGTAATCATATTGGTTTTGGTTTTTAATTTTCAATTGAAAGCACAGGACATCCATTTTTCGCAGATATACAATAGTGCCTTACATCTGAATCCCGCATTAACGGGTTCTTTTGATGGAAACCTAAGAGCGAATCTAAACTGGAAAGATCAATGGAGAACAGTGGGAAAAGCTTTTCAAACTTATGCGTTCTCTTTAGATCAAAATGTATTAAAAACCAGAGTCGGAAAAGCTTATTTTGCATATGGAATTACTGCATATCAAGATATAGCAGGGGAAGTTAAGTTGGGAACAACAAGAGTTCTTGGTTCCTTAGCGGCCTATATCTGGGCTGGTAAAAAGGGTAGAATTTCCTTGGGGCTACAAGCCGGATGGGGAAGGATTGGTGTGGATCCTACCATGATGCGGTGGGGAACCCAATACGATGGACTTCAATACAATCCAAATTTGCCAAGCGGAGAAACCAATCAGTTCAATGCCTTCAATTTTGCAGACGTATCTGCTGGAATATCCTATTGGTTTTCTTCTTCAGGAAACCGAGTAACGTATGATAATTCGAAGGATTTCAAAATCGGATTTGCGATTCACCACTTGAACAGACCCAGGAATGCCTATTATACAGATGAGAGGTTGCCTATGAAATTCGTATTTCATGCGAATGGTTTTTTTGGAATTAAGAATACAACTTTTGGCATATGGCCAAGCATGTCGTTTCTCTACCAAAAACCACATTGGGAATTGATGGTTGGAACTTTATTTAGAACTACGATTAATGGAAAAGCTCGAGTAACCGGGTATAAAAAAGAAATGGCCATATCTTTTGGAGGTCACTTCCGAATTGCCTCGCCATTTGATGCTTTTGTGCCTGAATTCTTTTTGGAGATCGAAGGTGTAGGTGTTGGAGTGACTTATGATGTAAATATATCTGGTTTAGCAGATGTTTCTCGACTACAAGGTGGGTTTGAACTTTCATTAAGATATATCCTAGACGATAAATATTACTACCAGAGACCAACACGCAGAGTCCCTTCATTTTAGGGATTTTACCGCTTGTACATAATAATTTTTTAATGCAGGATTAATATTTTATATTTGCTCTACATCAATCGCATCATAATGAAGAGAAACGCATTACTTTTATTATTTACTGCCGCATTTATATTCGCATCTTGTGGTGGAGGAAAAAAGAAAAATGAAATCCAACTGAAAGAAGGAAAAGGTGGTATTACTTTGGGAGGAGTTTTCAAAGTAAACGAAATTGAAACTTTTCGATCTCTATTCCCGCTTACGATCACAGATGTATATTCCTACAGAATTGCGAATCAGATTTATCAGTCTCTTTTCAAATTCAATCAAGAAAGTTTGAAAGTGGAAAGGAACCTAGCTGAATCTTACATGATTAGTGATGATAAGTTGACTTACACCATCAAAATAAAAAAAGGGGTTTATTTTCATAATGACCCATGTTTTAGCAATGGCGAAGGTAGAGAATTGAAGGCTTCTGATGTGAAGTATTGCTTTGATAAGATTTGTGAATCGATACCTCAAAACAAAATGTATTGGTTGTTCAAAGACAAAGTTGTTGGCGCGAAAGAATATTTTGAATCTACCAAGAAAGGCTCACCCTCTTCAGGAGGAGTGGAAGGTGTGGAAGTCGTGGATGATTACACGATTAAAATCACTTTGGTGGAACCGTTTGGAGCATTTGAGCAAATATTGGCTCACATGGGAACAGCAATTTATCCGAAGGAAGCATTCGAACAGTATGGAAAAGACATGCGTGTGAATTGTGTAGGAACAGGTCCGTTCACTTTAAAGAAAGTAAAAGAAAATGTAGAAGTTATTCTTGTAAGAAACGAGAATTACTGGGAGCAGGATGAGCATGGGAATCAGTTGCCTTATTTAGAAGGAATCAAAGTTTCTTTTATTTCTGAGAAGAGTACAGAGTTGAAAGAGTTCCAAAAAGGAAATTTACACATGATCTGGGAAATCCCTGTTGACGAAATTCCAAACATAATCGGATCTCTTGAAGAAGCGAAAGACGGGAAGAACGCGGAATTTAAATTACAATCTTCAAGAAGTTTGTCTGTACAATATTATGCCTTCCTGTATACGCATGAGGTATTTAATGACGTCAATGTTAGAAAAGCATTCAACATGGCGATCGACCGAGAGGAATTAGTAAATATTACACTTCAAGGTGAAGGCGAGCCGGCTTTCCACGGGTTTGTTCCACCAATGGACGGATACCCTCAAGAGAAAGTGAAAGGTTATGAGTACAATCCAGATGAAGCACGCGCATTGATGGCTAAGGCAGGATATTCTAACGGAAGAGGTTTTCCAAAAATCACTTTAAACCTGAATAGTGGGGGTACAACTCAAGAGTTATTAGCTGAAGCTATGATGAATGAGTTGAAAAAGAACTTGAATGTGGATATTGAGATTAAGGTACTTCCGATGAACCAGCATCAAAATGAAATCGAATCAGGAAGAGCTTCATTCTGGAGAATCGGATGGGTTGCAGATTACCCGGACCCTGAAAACTTCTTGAACCTGTTCTATAGTAAGAACCTTCCAGAAAATGCTTCGGACGATGCTTATATCAACTCTGTAAGATACACGAATCCGGCATTTGATGAGGTTTTTGTTCAGGCGAGAAGAGAGTCCGATCCGGTTAAAAGAATGGAATTATTTGCTCAAGCAGATCAGATCTTAATGGATGATGCAGTTGTGATGCCTGTTTATTATGACGATTATATCCGACTTCTGAACCCACAAGTAGAAAACTTCCCAATGAATTCTTTAGAGTATAGAGATTTTACAAGGGTCTACTTTTCTCCAAAGAAGAAAAAGAAATAATTGAAAAAACCCTGACTTTCGGTCAGGGTTTTTTTATTTAATAACTTTTTTAGAATAGCGGCTTACTGAAACAATAACTTCGCATTTGAAGAGAAGAGTTTCACCGCAATTGCTAGAAGAATAATCCCAAATACTTTTTGTAAGATCGCAATACCAGTCTTACCTAGTAAGCGCTCAATAAAAGTGGTTGATCTTAAAACAACGTAGACAATGATCATATTAATGATAATCGCGATTACGATATTGACCGACTGAAATTCAGCTCTAAGGGATACGATTGTCGTCATACTTCCTGCTCCAGCAATCAAAGGAAATGCAATAGGAACAATGGACGCCGATTTATTTCCAGTAGCGCCATCATCAGCCTTAAAAACCTCGATTCCAAATATCATTTCAACTGCCAGAGCAAATAAAACCAAAGAACCGGCAACCGCGAAAGATTCCACATTGATTCCTACTAGTTTTAAGATACTGGTTCCAAGAAAAAGAAAAACGATCATAATCGTTCCCGCAACTAGAGTTGCCTTTCTCGCCTCAATAAAACCAACATCCCCTTTTATTTTAATTAGAATTGGAATGTTTCCAACGATATCAATTACCGCGAATAAAATCATTGTGACCGTCCCGATCTCAACGAAACTAAAAGAGTTGAAAAAATCCATGATCTATTGAATTAAATCGTTAATAATTTGAGGGAAATACAATTGTTCTAATTCTTGAACTTTCGCCCTGATTTCATCGGGGTTAGCACAAGTTTCTACATTTACTTTCTTCTGCGCAATGATCTCACCTTCATCAAAATGTTCGTTTACAAAATGAACCGTAATTCCAGATTCAGTTTCATTATGATCAAAAACTGCTTGATGCACGCGCATTCCATACATGCCAGGACCACCATATTGAGGTAAAAGACTCGGATGAATATTAATGATACGGTTTTCGAAAGCTTGAATCAGTTTCGGGTGAATTTTTCTTAAAAACCCTGCTAAAACAATCCAATCTGTCTTGTATTCCTGTAGATTCTCAATGATGAGATCAATCTCGTTTTCAAAAGCGGTATTGTCAAACTCCAAATAATCAATGGCATTTGCTTCTGCGATCAATCGAAATCGGGACTTTGAAGTATTACTTACTAATGGTCCGATTTTCACATCCGAAGATTCAGAAAAAAAGCGAATGATATTTTCCGCATTACTTCCTGACCCACTTCCAAATACCGCTATATTCTGCATTTTCTTAAAATTTTGCGCAAAATTAGTGCTTTTTTCTTCTGAGACACGATAAGTTACTATTAAATGATTGAGTTTTAGACGAAAAAGGGATATGGGCATATGAAAAAGTGAAAAATATCTTTGATTTAATGGGCAGAAATTATTTCTTTGTGGCTTGAATAAACATTAAAACTTATTAAAATGTCTGATATCAAATCAAGAGTAGTATCAATTATCGTTGATAAACTAGGAGTTGAAGAGAGCGAAGTTTCACTAGAAGCTAGCTTCACAAATGATTTAGGAGCTGACTCGTTGGATACAGTAGAGCTTATTATGGAGTTCGAAAAAGAATTCAACATTGCAATTCCAGACGATCAAGCAGAAAAAATCCAAACTGTTGGAGAAGCAGTATCTTATATCGAGGAGAACGCAAAATAAGGATTTCACGAAATTTTCGGTTTAGTTTATGGAACTTAAAAGAGTTGTAATTACAGGGCTTGGTGCGCTTACACCATTAGGAAATAATACAAATGATTATTGGAATTCCTTAATTAATGGAGTTAGTGGTGCTGCACCAATTCAAAGTTTCGACCCTACTGAGTTCAAAACTAAATTCGCTTGCGAGATCAAGAATTTTGATGTTCTTGATCATATTAATCGAAAAGATGCAAGGAAATTAGACCAGTTTACACAATACGCCATGGTTTCTTCAACAGAAGCTATGGCGGATTCTGGCCTTGATCCTGAAAAATTAAACCTTGACCGGTGTGGTGTGATCTGGGGGTCAGGTATCGGTGGACTGAAGTCTTTCCAGGACCAGTGTGAAGTTTATTTCCTGGGAGGTGGCGCAAGCAAGTTCAATCCATTCTTTATCCCAAAGATGATCATTGATATTGCACCAGGTCATATTTCAATGAAATACGGTTTTAGAGGGCCGAATTATTCTACAGTATCTGCATGTGCTTCAGCAACGAATGCATTGATTGATTCTTTCAATGTTATTCGCCTCGGCAAGGCTGATGTCATTATATCAGGAGGATCAGAAGCAGCAGTTAACCAATGTGGAATCGGAGGGTTCAATGCCCTACGAGCACTTTCAACAAGAAATGATTCACCAGAAACAGCATCCAGACCATTCGACAAAGACAGAGAAGGGTTTGTATTGGGTGAAGGATCTGGAGCATTAATCATTGAAGAGTTGGAACACGCAAAAGCCAGAGGAGCAAAGATTTATGCAGAAGTTGTCGGAGGCGGATTAACCGCTGACGCTCATCATATCACAGCACCTCACCCAGAAGGACTGGGAGCGAAAAATGTTATGCTTTTCGCACTTGAGGATGCAAATCTGAAACCGGAAGATGTAGATTATATTAATGTTCACGGAACATCAACACCTCTTGGAGATATTGCTGAAACAAAAGCAATCAAAGAAGTTTTTGGTGATCACGCTTATAACTTGAACATTTCTTCTACAAAATCAATGACAGGTCACTTGCTTGGAGCAGCTGGCGCTATCGAAGCAATTGCATGTGTAAAATCGATTGAGAACGATATCGTTCCACCAACAATCAATCATTTTACAGATGATCCTGAAATTGACAACAAATTAAACTTTACCTTTAATAAAGCACAAGAACGCACAGTAAACGTTGCTTTATCAAACACTTTTGGTTTTGGAGGTCACAACACGTCCGTGATTCTTTCCAAATACAAAGGTTAGTTTGAAAGTCAATTTAAATTTATTCCCAAAGAAAAAATCCAAAGAGGAGATTAAGATCATCAAATTTGTGATCAGCAAGTTTGGTTATCGACCTAAGGATGTGGGTTTATTTAAAATTGCTTTAACTCACAAGTCTTTTTCCAACGACAAAGAACATTTGGAGTCCAATGAGCGACTTGAATTTTTGGGTGATTCCATTATTGATGCCATCGTAGCGAATTTGTTGTATGAAAGGTTTCCAGATGAAGACGAAGGTTATTTGACAAAATTAAAGTCCAAGATTGTTAGTAGGAAAGCACTTTCAGGAATTGGGAACAATTTGGATATCGGAAAGAATATTTTCTACAAAAAAGGACGATCCATCAATATGGCAACTTTAGAGGGAAATGCATTTGAAGCTTTGATTGGAGCTATTTACTTAGACTCAAATTATGAGAATGCTAAGAAGTCTTTAGTAAATCACGTTTTTAGAAATTTCGTCGATCTGAATAAGATCATTTCCGAAGAGATTGATTTTAAAAGTAAATTATTCATTTTCTCTCAGAAGAATAAGTTGGAGTTGAACTTTGATATTGTGAATGAAGAACACAATGGAAAGCAAATTGTTTATGAAGCATTGGTAACCATAAACAATAGAGAATGGGGAAGAGGAAAAGGAACTTCTAAAAAGAAAGCCGAACAGATGGCCTCCAAAGAAACTTTGATTCTTATGGGAGAACTGTAATTTAACCATTTAATAAAATTCTTTAACCTATTTCTTTCTTATCTTTGATGATGAAGAAAATCGTTTTAGATCTTGAGGATTCTTTTGATTTTGAAGTGATCGGTATCTGTACGAGTTTGGTTGATTACAGACTTGCATGGGAGATCAATCAGAGTTTAGGGCTAAAATTATCAAGATCAGGAGAGGATTATTTTAAAACGAATAAAAAAGGAGAAGTCCTCAGTTCCCACTCACTTTATGAAGATGTTGATGAAGATCAAGGTACCGACTATATCTTGATCAAAAACAAGAACAAAGGAAAACATCTGATTAGTGAACTGGAAATGATTGATTTTTTCTTCTTAATTAATGATAGTAGAAATGATGTTTCGGAAACATCAGTGAAACTGAGAAATGTGCCAACCATACAAACAACAGTGGTCATTGATGTAGAAGAATACAAAAGCTTTAATCAGCTTGAATTATAAAAATATGAAAAGAACAAAAATAGTTGCAACTCTAGGTCCAGCTTCTAGCTCGAAAGAAGTTTTGAAAGGAATGATTGAAGCAGGAGCGAATATTTTCCGCTTGAATTTTTCTCATGGAACCCATGAAGAGCACCAAAAAGTAATTGATACGATTTTGGAACTCAATAAAGAGTTGAATACACATGTAGGTATTTTAGCAGATCTTCAGGGTCCAAAAATTAGAATTGGTGAGGTAGAGAATAACGGAGTAGAATTGAAGCCGGGAGATGAGCTCATAATTACAACCAAGGAAGTTGTTGGAACCAAGGAAAAGATTTATTTAAACTATGAATCCTTTCCAGAAGATGTGCAGAAAGGGGAAACCATTCTATTGGATGATGGAAAGCTAACGTTCGAAATTTTATCTACAAATAAAAAAGACGAAGTCAAGTGTAAGGTATTGTATGGTGGAATTCTATCATCTAAAAAGGGCGTAAATCTGCCGAATACCAATATTAGTTTGCCTTGTTTAACAGAAAAAGACCTAAAGGACCTCAATTTTGCCTTAAAACAAAATGTAGACTGGATTGGATTGTCTTTTGTCCGTTCAGCTAGAGACATCATTGAATTGAAACATCTAGTTGGGAATTCAAAAAGCAAGGCTAAGGTAATCGCAAAAATCGAGAAACCTGAGGCCGTTGCGGATATTGATGATATTATCAAGGAAACTGATGCCATCATGGTGGCCAGAGGAGATTTAGGAGTGGAGATTCCACTAGAAGAAGTGCCTTTGGTACAGAAGATGCTGATTGACAAATCCCTGTTGAATGCCAAACCGATTATTGTGGCAACTCAAATGATGGAAAGCATGATCAAAAGCAATACGCCGACTAGAGCAGAGGTAAATGATGTTGCCAACGCCGTTTTAGATGGTACGGACGCTGTGATGCTTTCTGGTGAAACTTCGGTGGGAGATCATCCAGTGAAAGTGATCGAGACCATGTCCAAGATTGTTATGGAGATTGAGAAATCAGAAGGCATTTATCATAAAGAAGAAATTCCGGAAAAAAATCAGGAACGTTTTATTACGGATTCCATTTGCTTTAATGCGGTAAGATTGAGTCAGCGAGTAGAAGCAAAAGGGATTGTAACCATGACCCATTCGGGATATACCGCCTATAAAGTTTCTTCTCAAAGACCAAAAGGCAAGATATTTGTATTTACAGGAAATAGAGAGATCTTAACACAGCTCAATTTGGTATGGGGAGTGATGGGATTTTATTACGATAAAATGGTGAGTACCGATCACACCATTGAGGACATAAAATATTTGTTAAAGAAACAAGGACTTTTGGATGCAGGGGATTTAGTGATTAATATTGCATCCATGCCTATTGAGAAAATGGGTAAATCCAATATGTTGAAATTAAGTATGATCGAATAAAACAAGGAAAGATGAAAATGATGAAAGGATTGGCTTTAATAGCCCTGTTTATGACAACAAGTGTATTCGGAACTACTCCAGGAAAAGGAGATGATGTTGCGGAGTTTTTTGTAAAGTTTGATGTAGCCTTCGATTCTGATGATCCACAAATGGAACAAGCGATGCCGTTTCTAGCGGGATCCATGATGAAAGTGATGAAAAACAGCAAATACACAAAGACTGTTTTTAAAACTGGAACGGTTTCCACAAACACAACAACTATCGATAATAAGACACAAAAAGGTATCGCAGTTACGGAAAGCATGATGGGTAATTTCTATACCATGCTGGACAAAGAAGATGACGCGAATCCGGAAGTTGATATCGAAAAAACAAGTGAAACCAAGAAGATCTTAGGCTATACATGTACAAAGTATATTGTTAGTGGTGGAGAGAATGAAGGAGAAATCGAGTTGTGGATGACAACAGAATTGAAAGGTGATTTCGCTTCTAAATGGGTACCTAAATCGGGTAAGATTGAAGGTTTTCCACTTCAAATGGTTGTAGAAACTGAAAAAATGGCGATTACATTTACAGCAACTGAATACAAAGATGCGGTTCCAAAAGGAGAAGAATTTACGCTTAAACCACCAAAAGGTTATGATGAAAAATCAGCTGAAGACCTGAAAGGTATGGGAGGCATGTAATTGTCGAAGGACGATTTTAGAATCTAGAATGAAGCGAGCTCGATAGGGTTCGCTTTTTTGTTTTCTAAAAATCGTATTATTTCAATAGAATCAAAGGTTGACCTTTTTCAACGGTATCTCCTTCGGAAACCAGGATTTCTTTGATTTCAGCATCACCTTCGATCTTGATTCCATTTTCCATTTTCATGGCTTCAAGGATAAGCACAGCATCACCTTTGTTTACCGTTTGCCCTTCTTCCACCATTACATCGATGATTTTTCCGGGCATTGGGGCTAAAATATCTGTCGCCGCCATTGAATCGGCTGCAACAATACCCATCTGATCTAGCTTGTGTTCCAAATCAGTTTTCACTTCAAAATCAATTAGGAAATTATTCACATAGATTTTTTTCAGCCCATCTACATCTTCAACCAATTCCACATTATAGTCTTTTCCATTGATTGTCAATCTACTTTCCGTACCAGTTGAAAGATCAATTTCCTGACCATTCACAATTAGTGTATTCTCGTCTTTTCTATGAATAGTGAATTCGTTGTTTTGATGTTGGATGTGCATGGGACAAATTTAAATTTTAAAAAGCCGTTTTATCAATTAATTTCGCCGTTTAAGGAAAAATCAAGCTAAAAATAACATCTTTTTCATTTATTTAC
The DNA here is from genome assembly GCA_030427935.1 of Bacteroidia bacterium. GTDB lineage: Bacteria > Bacteroidota > Bacteroidia > Flavobacteriales_D > Crocinitomicaceae > JAGQYP01. The sequence goes on from JAUICI010000001.1 coordinate 19,233, forward strand.
AGCTTAAATACTTACTGTATATGAAAAATTATTTGATCATCGGAGGAATTATCGTACTAAGCGCTTGTGGTGCAAAGAAGAACACAACGACCACTGAGGTTGTTCAACCAGAGATTATTCCAGAGGCCCAAGATGATAAGAGAGAAGTGGTCAGACCCGTTTATAATGAGTCTGAAAAACGCGAAAACGATATCATCCACACCAAGCTTGAGGTGAGTTTCAATTGGGAGAAACAACAATTGAACGGGAAAGCAACCATCGATGTGAAACCCCATTTTTATGCTCAAGACCAATTGGTTTTGGATGCGAAAGGAATGGATATCCACAAAGTGGAATTGGTCGCAGATGAAAAGAAAACTTTGGAACATCAATACGATGGGTTTTTCTTGACGATTGATCTGGACAAGACCTACGAAAGAAAAGACACCTTTACCGTTTACATCGAATATACAGCCAAGCCAGAAGAATGGGATGAAGGCGGTTCACAAGCCATCATGAGCGATAAAGGATTGTATTTCATTAATCCAAAAGGAGAGGATCCGAATAAAGTAAAGCAAATCTGGACTCAAGGGGAAACCGAAGCAAGTTCGGTTTGGTTTCCAACTATTGATGCGCCCAACGAGAAAATGACTCAGGAAATTCTCATGACCGTGAAAGAGGAGTACAAGACTTTATCCAATGGAAAGCTAATCCTTTCTTCAGAAAACGGTGACGGAACAAGAACCGATGTTTGGAGACAAGATATTCCGCATACGCCTTATCTGACGATGATGTTTGTGGGAGATTTTGCTGTTGTCAAAGACACCTTGGTGAAGTCGGATGGCTCTATTTTGGAAGTGGATTATTATGTAGAAAAAGACTGGGAGAAATATGCCAAAGACATTTTTGGGGCAACGCCAGAGATGATTAAATTTTTTGGAGAAAGACTGGGATATGAGTATCCGTGGGACAAATATTCTCAAGTGGTTGTAAGAGATTATGTTTCCGGAGCGATGGAGAATACGACAGCCGTAATTCACGGGGATTTCTTATACCAAACGAAAAGAGATCTTATTGATTCGGATAATGAGTCGATCATTGCACACGAATTGTTTCACCATTGGTTTGGAGATTTGGTGACTTGTGAATCATGGGCCAACCTGCCATTGAATGAATCTTTCGCCAACTATTCGCAATTTCTGTGGGATGAGTACAAGTACGGTGAGAATCATGCAGATTACTATGCAGAAGCGGAGGAAGACGGCTACAAGCAATCTGCTGAATACTCAGGAATGCACGACATGATTTGGTTTGCTTATGCGGATAAAGAGCAGATGTTTGATGGGCATTCGTATAATAAGGGAGGAAGAATCTTGCACATGCTACGAAATCATGTAGGGGATGAAGCTTTCTTTGAGGCTTTGCGAGTTTATTTGAAAGAAAACCAATATCAACCTGCTGAAATTCATCATTTAAGATTGGCATTTGAGAAAGTGACTGGAGAAGACTTAAATTGGTTTTTCAATCAGTGGTTTTTTGGAAAAGGTCACCCAAAATTAAAGGTAGATTATCAAGTAGATTCAACCGAAAATGTTTTAAGAGTTGTGGTGGAACAAACTCAGAATTTTGATGAGGTTCCATTGTATAAACTACCTTTTAAAATTGAAGTTTTTAGTGGTTCAGACGCCAAGGAATATGATGTTGTTGTAGAAGATCAGATTAGTGAGTTTGAATTTCCATTAGCGGGGGAATTACAAAATGTTTTATTTGACAAAGAAAAGATTCTGTTGGCAGACATCGACGAGGCAAAACCAGCGAAATCTTATTACCATCAGTATTATCATTCTGATGAATATAAATTCAGAAAAGAGGCGATCCAGGAGGCTTCAAGGTCTAAGTCGGATGAAGCCGTAAAACTTATTTTTGACGCCATGGACGATCCTTTCTGGGGATTAAGATCCTTGGCCATTGTAAAAGGACGTCGTGCAAAATCTGTAGATTCAGACAAAATGTATGCGGCCTTGATGAAGCGAGTGAAAGAAGACGAGAATTCATCTGTGCGTACCCAGGCATTATCTAAGTTGATCAAGTATTATAAAAGCAAGCCAGAAGTTGTTTCCTTGATCAAGGAGATCATGGAAAAGGAACAATCCTACGCCGTTTTAGGAAAAGCTTTGAATGGTTTGATTGAAATCGATCCAAAAGAAGGGATGACAGTAGCTAAGAAAATGGAAAATGAAGAGAGTCAGGATTTGATTATATCTATCTCTTCGATCTATTCGGAATACGGAAAAGCAGAACAATATCCATTCTATGAAAAAGCCTGGAAAACAGTTGGAGGGTTCAAGAAAATTGGATTGGCGAGCAATTTCACGGCTTATGTGACTAAACAAAACAATGATATTGTAGAAAAGTCCTTAACTATTTATGAGGAAATGGCGAATTCCGGAAACATGTACATGAAGGTCTTTTTACCGAATTTGCTGGGACAAATCACAAACAAACTAGACAATGAAGCGACTAGCATCAATGCCGAAATTGAACAATTGAGAAAAGACGGCAAAGGAGAAGTGGCCACACAAAAAGAGAACGACATTCTGAAAATCGAAACGATTAAGAAAAGAATAAATGAAATTCTAGAATCCGTGAATAAACCGGATAATGTGAAGGTGATTATGAAGACGGAGGAGGAGTAAGACTCAATTAAAAATTAAGAATTAAGAATGAAAAATTAGGGGTTTGTAGGGGCTCCTTTTTTTATTGTTTTTTCAGGCTCATATGAGCTACTTCGTGATAGGAGTCGCCCGTAGGGGTTCCGTAGAATTGATCATTTTCAAGCTCCATTGTTTTGTGTTTTCGGCAGGTTATTTTCCAATCTCCTTGGCTCGTAATCCCAGGAAAATTAAGATAGTGGTTCTCTTTACTTTCCCAGGTTCCATCTATTATTGCATTCCAATTACTCCAAATACTGTCTCCAACTATATGGTAGGCTATTCTTGTCTTAATACAAGAGGATTCACCGCTAAAAAGGAATGAGTATTCTTCTACAAAGAATTTAAGGAATTGGATTGTATCATTTGTGTTTAGATCAATAACTAAATCATAAATCGTATCATTTACCATCTTTCTATGCCAATATTGATTGGGTGTGGAATTTTGAAAAGGGTATAAATATGCTTCACTTTCAAAGGATTCAACATTCCATTTTCCTTTTATTTGGGAGTCGGGTAGTTTGGAACATGACCAAATAAACAAAACGAAACCGGAAATAAATGCAATAAAGTTGATTGGTTTTTTCATATTTAAAGATTGACTTTGAAACACATAAGTTATGGAATATCAGATAATTATAAAAAGGAGTGTAATCTTTTTCAATCTATTGACGTTCTAGAGTTAAGTGTTGTACATAGGTGTGTGACGTAAATGTTCCCGAAAATATATTGGAAGATCCGCCAGTGACTTTTACTTGCATTTCGGAATCGGAAAGCGTAACAACTTCAAAAATTTCTGAAAACAATATGGCACCATCATTTACTTCGTATTTGTGATATTCTGTCATATCGGCTAAAACCATGTATTCAAATTCTTCTATTGACTCCCAGTTGAATTGAATCAATCTTCCATCGGTTTGATTTTCTTTATCGAGGAAATCGTAGGTCCCTTTATAGAACATGCTTACTTCATATTGCTCAAATTCATCTCCAAGATTGTATGCAATATCAAACTCGACCCGACCATCTTCATAAAAACGGTATTCACCTGTTTCGTACACTCGATCAAAAGGGACAGATATACTAGTGTCATAAGAGCTAATTGTATACAAAGAGTCTCCATGGAAAATATTTACGGTATAGTAAACACTTTGGGCTGTTTCCGAATAAACTTCGAAATTTTCATTAACAGTGACAGAGGACTTAACCGTCCAAGTACCAACGATGGCATCTCGGTCAATTTTTTGACAGGAGAAAAATGCGAGAATAACAAAGGCAAGAATAATTGGTTTCATTAGTTTCTTTTTTTAAAGATTGAAAAAGCTCGGTAATAAGAATTAATGTCTATGTGGTCATTGTGATATAAGATATAATTCGATTCAGTTTCAAGCTCTAGTTCATCGCTAGAAAATGAAGTCGGATGCCAGGTGAAGAAAAAACTGTTGTCGGGATAGTGCCTGACATCTTCTGCCCAAGAACTATCTGCGGTAAAAAACTCATGTGTTTCGGACTGAAGAATAAAAGCCACTCTTTCATTTTCATTGATCCCATGATGTAAATTTTCACTAATGAAATACCAATAACCTCTTGTGGTTAATTTTGTTGTATAGACTTGCCCGTTTATTTCGTCGAACCTTTTTATTTGGTTCACTTGTTTGAAACTATGATCTCGGTTAATTTCAATATAATTATCCAAGTAGGTATTTGTGTCCCCTTGGGTATAACCTTGTTCATCAGTGAACTCATAAATGCCCGTATTGTTTTCGTACAAATATGAAAAGATTTCCTGTCCTCCGGAGACAGGGTAAAATTCATTCGTTCTGGATTCGGAATAGTGAAGGTCCCAAGTTCCAACAAGATCGTTTTTTCGAATACCTGTTTTTTCGCAAGAATAAAATAGTATAGAAACGCAAACCAGCGAAAGGATAAGGATAGGTTTCATAAGGCTTTGTTTTACACAATATTACCCAAATTATCTATTCACTAAGTAAAATATAAAACCAAATGACAAAAAAATTGATTCAGCTGTAGAAAAGGCTGAGTTTTCTTGAAAAGCTTAAAGTAGGCCCAACTTCCCCCTTACTCTCCCAAGCACATCATCAGCCGTAACCTTAGCTTTTGCGGCTCCTTCGGCTAAGACTTTATCCAATTCAGAAGGGTTTTCCATGTAGAAATTAAACTTTTCTCTTGGTTCAGCGAATTTGTCAAGGATCATGTCTAGAATGGCTTTCTTTGTATGACCATATCCCCATCCTCCATTCACATAATTCTCGCGCATTTTAGCGGTTTCTTCGTCGTTTGCTAACAGCTTGTAAATCGCGAAAGCGTTGCAGGTATCCGGATCTTTTGGTTCTTCTAATGGAGTAGAATCCGTTACGATGCCGTTCAATTGTTTTTTTAATTGTTTTTCGGGTAAGAACATATTGATGATATTCCCTCTGGATTTACTCATTTTATTTCCATCTGTTCCCGGAACCAACTTGGTATCTTCTTGGATTTTGTCTTGCGGAATCACAAAGGTTTCACCCATTTGATTGTGAAAACGGTTAGCTACATCTCTTGTTATTTCCAAATGCTGCAATTGATCTTTTCCTACAGGAACGAATTCAGCATCATATAGAAGAATATCCGCCGCCATCAACATCGGATAGGTAAATAAGCCCGCATTGACATCAGCCAATCGATCTGCTTTATCTTTGAAGGAATGCGCGAGAGTTAACCTTTGGTAAGGAAAAAAGCAATTTAAATACCAAGCCAACTGAGTCGTTTCTGGTCGATCCGATTGCCGATAAAAAACAGTTTTATCCGTGTCCAATCCAAAAGCCAACCAAGCCGCCGCTGTTGCATAGGTGTTTTGCTTTAAAGTTTCCGCATCCTTAATTTGCGTAAGCGAATGTAAATCCGCAATAAACAAGTAGGATTCATTCTTAGGATCTTTTGACATTTCGATAGCCGGTATGATTGCGCCTAAGATGTTTCCAAGATGCGGAATTCCTGTGGATTGGATGCCTGTTAAAATTCTTGCCATTTTCCCTTTGTTTTTTTGCCAAAAATATAAAATGATGCTTATAAATTTGTAGATTGAACAGATAAAGTCGGCAAAAGGTGAAGAAACTCAGACAAGGCCTCTATTTTGCTTATAAAGCATACTTTGCAAGTGTCTTTTTTCTTGTGCTGATTATCCATTATCCGATTTTATATTACTTTCTTAATTTTCCAGAGAATCATAAAAGAGGACAGAAGTTCTTCGTTTATCTATCGGATTTAGTCCTAATTCTGGCGTTTATTTGGCCAAGGAAGAGCGGCAGGCTGGAAAACATCCGGCCTTCAAAACCTTTAATCATTTGTGCTAATCACACTTCCTATGTGGATATTCCCATGATTCATACTGTTTTTAGAGATCAACCATTTTTGCTTTTAGGAAAAGCGGAGCTAACCAAATGGCCTTTATTGCGATTATTCTTCAAGCACATGCATATTCCTGTTAATCGAGGCAGTAATCGTGAAAGTGTTCGTTCATTGATGCGTGCAAGGGAGGCCCTAAAGGAAGGGTGGAATATTGTGATTTTTCCGGAGGGAACCATACCAAGAAACGTCCCCAAAATGAAAGGATTTAAGAACGGGGCATTTGAAATGGCCATTAGAGACCGAGTAGATATTCTACCCATTACTTTTCTTGAAAATTGGAAAAGAATAACGGAACCAGAAAACATGGATACGGAATGTTTACCCGGGACCGCAAGGGTTGTCATTCACGACATCATCAAGATTGATGCTTATTCGAAAGAGGATGTAGTCAAATTGAAAAAGAAGGTTTTTGAGACTATTGAAGGACCATTAGTAGAGTAGAAATGGGCTTTTGGTTCTGTTTAGCAGGCGAAACCACCCCCAGCCCCTCCTTAGGAAGGAGGGGAGCAAGTCTCTTTTTCATATTATAGTCATTTTAATTATATCAACATAATATTCCTCTCCTTTTCAAGGAGGGGTGTCCGAGGCACGAGGACGGGGTGGTTATGAAGGCTAACCACGTCTCAACTCTACCCAGCTAAATACCCCATCTTACCCATTTCTGCATCATTCAATGCTTGGATGATTTCCGACTGTGTGTTCATCACAAAAGGACCATAAGCTCGGATGGGTTCATTTATTTTATCTCCTCCAAGAACTAAAAGTCGACTCACTTCTTTTATTTCGATTTGGATGGAATCTTCATTGTCCATTTGGATTAGTTGTTTCCCGATAAAGGTTTTTCCATTGATTTTGATTGCACCTGAAAGCACGTAGATCATTTTGGTATTACCATAAAACTCTAGGTTCAATTTGTCTTTTCCCGCTGATTTTACCATAGCACTCCTTACCTGAGAAAGGTTTTCGACCGGACCAGAAATCCCATTGATCTCGCCACTGACCACAAAAATTTCCGATTGCTCCGTTTTAATTTTCCCCAAATCAGATTCGTTTGCGCCAATATAGGTGGGTTCAGACATTTTATGCTCCTTTTTTAAGTTGATCCATAGCTGAATCATTTCGAAATCTCCTCCTTTTTCTCGGAAGGACTCGGTCATCCCTTCACTATGATATAAGCCGCTTCCCGCATGAATCCATTGCACGCCATTTGTTCGAATAACGCTATCATTTCCCAAAGAATCTTTGTGATGCACTTCGCCATCGAAAACGAAAGTTACCGGTTGAAAACCTCGATGTGGATGAGGACCGACATAAAATCCTTTCCCTGGTTCAACATGGACTTTTTCTGCATGGTGGAGCAGAAGAAAAGGGTCACCTTCCTTGATATCTTTTTGTGGAAGTGGCTGAAGAACAGTGCTATTGCCAACAGGAACTTCTATCGGATTGTATATTTTCATAATTTGAACATTAGTCGTTTAAACAAATAAATAGATCAAAAAAAAAGGGATTTTAGCCCCTCCATTTATCTAAAATTCGATTCAATTCTTTGGCTTCATCAACGTTGATTCGATTCAGTACATCTTCCCACTTCTCCATTTCTTCGTCGATTTGGGCAAGGAGAACGAGGCCTTTCTTGGTAATCTTTACATTGACTTGTCTACGATCCTGATCACAGTTTTCACGAACCACATATTCTTTGGTGAGTAAGCGATCAATAAGCCGTGTCAAATCCGGATTCTTATCGAGCATGACGGCTTTTACATCACCCACACGTTTGAATTCGGGGTAGGCACCACGTAGAATTCGCAAGACATTATATTGTTGAAGCGTTAGCTTGTGCTTTTTAATCTCTTTGGAGATGGAATTACTAAAATGATGAAATGTGAACATGAGATTCACATGTGCCTTATTTTGTTCGCTTTTAAAGCTTTTTTGCTGGATTTCTTCTTCTATTCTACCCACTACGATATTTGTTTGAACAAAGATACTTCGTTTAATTAATAATTCAAAGTGAAAAATGAAAAATTGTTTCGGTTGTGGTGGATTTTAGATTTCAGACTCTAGATATCAGATGTTAGATTTATGTTCTGCTACAAAAAAAGAAGTCTATAAGCGACGAAGGAGCGGTCTATCCTCTTTAAGCGCAGCGGTCTAAACATCTCAAAAATCAATATTTATCAAAGGCGATACGGAAACCGAGTTTGAAATCCAGGTTTTGGGTTTTCCATTCTTGTTGTGGAGTCACCAAATAATCTTTAAAATAGGCGTTGTAAATGATTTCGATGAATGGAATGATGAAGAATTTGCTTGTTCCAGATCCAACTCCGCTTTTCTTTCTTGGGGAGATTTGCCAAATATTTGCACCTAAACCACCACCGGCATAAAGCGAACCTCTTTCCAAATTTGGATTTCCATTTTGAACATTGAAGGCATAACCGAAATCCCCAAGCAAATACATTCTAAACGGATAGGTTAGGGCTTTCAGTTTCGTTTTGTCTTTTGAACCTTTTTTCTTTCCTGTCCGAAAATCGTTTAGAAACCACCATTTTAAATTGAGTCCGATCGACAAAGAAGACCATTTTGGAACCGGAATAGAATCAATTGCATATTGGTTTAAAGTTATGGTTCTATAATTCAAATTTAGTCCAGCACTGATACTTCTTCCGATAAAAATATTGGCATCAAAATGACCTTGATGGCAAGGAAATTTCATTTTTTTATCGAGGTCCATCACACCACCGATTCCATAACTGAAACTAAGTGAAGTTAGCTGTGCATTTGAAACACTGCAAGCCAATACAAAGAAGTATAATACAATCGTTTTTCGCAACATAGTCAAAGTAGAGGTGCGAATATCATTAATAAAAACTAAAGGTCAAAAAAAATGGACATAAACGCTGAAATATTAGAACTTTACAACTTCCACACCCTTAGGTTTATTCTCAATTTTAACTCCCTCTTTCGCATAGATCTTTTTTAGCTTTACTTCTTTTGGGTTTTCAGGGAGAATGAATTTTTCGGTTCCGCTAATTCTGATGGTTTCATAGAGCACTATATTGGGGCAAAAAGAAGTGTTAAATTCTTCTTCAAAAGGAGTGTTTGCGCATTTAAGGATCAGATTGGGAATATCTTCATGAAAAATGGAGTTCACCAAATTAAAATCGTTATCATCTTCAGAAACTAATTCGATTGTTTTGACAAATGGGTAATGGAAACTAAGATCATAAAGTACCTTCATTCCCATATTTCCGAAGCCCCCAATATCATATATATAACCTGGATCAAGAATCAGGGTATCGATATAGAATTTTTCTCCGTATTTGTAGGGAAAATAGTCATTGAATTCGTCTATTTTTTCTGTGATTTCTTCGGATATGTGTTCTTTTACTTTTCCAATTAAGAATGGATTATTGATCAATCGTACATAGAAGTTATAACTGATGATGTCCATGTAATAATCAAACTTTAATGTTTTCTTATCCAAAGTCAAATTCGTTCCGAGATATTTATCATACAGACCTAAGATCTCATTCGCGTGAGCAGGAAAATTTTGATCCTGATAAGTTTCAGCATAAAACTCTGCTAAGGGCCACAAAGTATTTGCAACTCCTGACTTAGTAGGATAATCATAGTCAATGGACTTGAATAAACTATCCACATATTTTTGGTCTATTTCATTCAGTTTTAAATAAAATTGAAGGCTTGGCCCCATACCTTTATACTGATATTCGTAAACGGCTTCTTTACGTTCTTCTTCACTCATTTTTGACCATAGAAAATGGGTGTGTTTTTTATTCCCTGCAAAAAGAGCTTGATGGAAGGCCAAATCCCCATCGATATTTTTCAAAGTGAGTTTGTCTTCCAACTTTGGATAATATTTCTCCAAATAAGAGAAGTCTTTGTACGCGGCGAGCATGTTCAACAATGAATTTCCACTGCAATCCACATGTTTTATGTCTTCTTCACTTGTGTGCTCCAGGATGAAATCAACCATTTCCTTGCTCGTATTATTGCCAAAAGCGAGTGCAATATTGGTTCGGGTATGACAAAAAGTGCATTTTTCATCTAGTTTCGCTCCAAGTCGCCACAACTTTTTCACCAGTTCCAAATCATTTGCAATAATGGCTTTACTTAAGGCTGAGGTTAGCGCTTTCGTATTACCCGAAATCTTCTTGTTTTTAAGAAAAGACTGAATCAAGCTTTTGTTTTTATATAAAATTGCGATTTCCAGCACATGCATTTTTTCAGCAAAACAAGGAATCGAAGGGAAGTAACCATTTTTGACTAGAATACTAATTTCTTTATTCAAAGTGTTCACCCACCCTTCAGGGTTTTTATCGAGCCATTTTTCGATTTTTTTGACATCTCCGTTTGATATGTAATCGATGACTTTTTGTTGTCCGAACAGAGAAAAAGAAAATAGGAATAGGAAGCTAAAAATAAGTTGTTTCATTACAGACTTTTTAAAAATAAGTAAATGCTAATTTGACTCCAATCTTGATAGGCAACATATGTGGTTTCCAAATAGACTGATCAGAGGACATGACATCGGTAAAATTGTAGAGATATTGTACTTCGGCAAAAGGGATGAGAATGTGTTTGACACCCTGATGCACTCTCCGCGCACCGTTTCTTCCCAAACCGAATTGCCAAAAATTGATTCCTAATCCCCCACCTAAAAATAGGGCTCCACCTCTCAAGTTTGCATTATTTGAAAGGTTGAAATTGTAACCAAAATTGGCCATTAAATACATTCTGAAATTATAAGAAAGTGCGACTAGTTTCCCTTTACAAGACGATTTAGCCATTTTGCCCATTAAGCGAAAGTCGTTTAAAAACCACCATTTGAAATTCAATTCCAATCCGAATGTATTGTATTTTCCTACTGAAATAGAATCTTCAGTAGATTGATTCAATGTTGTAGTGGAATAATTCATATTTATTCCAGCACTAATACTTCTTGCCAGATATTGGTTGTAATCCAGATGAATCTGGTGGCTTGGAAATTTGATTTTGCTATTCAAATCGTTGATTCCACCAATACCATAGCTGATTCCCACACTTGAAAGTTGTGCATTGGAGAATTGAGCAAGAGCAAGAGTGAAGAGGAAGATGAGGGTTCTCATTTTATTTACAATAATCGTTGATAGCCTGGGCAGCACCTCCTGCACCTAATTTCAATGCTTTTTTAAAGTCTTTACAGGCTTCTTTTGTTCTTTTCTTTTTGACAAGTACGAGTCCTCTTTGATAATACAAATCACCGTCTTTTTTATTTCCAAACTCAATTTGTTTTTCGATATGTTGCAGAGCTTTATCGTATTGACCCAAATCGTGGTATGCAATAGATAGGTTATAGTTGAGGTTTGCGAATTTGTCGTCAATTTTCTCAACTGATTTTAAAGCTTCGAGTGCTTTATTTCCGTCATTTACATTTTTGCTTATCCAATATTTCTGAGACAGGGCAACTGCTTGCCCATACTTTGCATCGATTTTTTTGCCATCAACTTTTTCCGCTTCCTGAAATTTGGCGAAAGCTTCATCGTATTTTTTTTGTCCTAGTAAAGCTTTGCCTTCGTTCATGAGGTCATCATAAGACTGAGAAAAAGAGACAATTACGAATAGCAGAAAGCTTAAGGTGATAAGTGTTTTCATTTTATGTACTGTTTTAAGTCGATAGTAATAACTGCTTTTTTGTATGGGAAATTCTTCCATTCTTTATCCTGAGTAGCAACAATATGATCATCATTTAGAAAAAACCCAGTTCTCATTTTTTTCGGAAGAGCGATTTTCGAATGAATTTGGTTGTTTTCGGTTGAATAGATATAAAAATAATCTGTATCCATAAATAGCGCATATTTTCCTTTGTACAGCTCTATATTATCCACAATATCAGTGAAATCATCCTTATTTTCAAGTATTTCACCTGTATTTTTATCTATTATAAAGAGACCGTTATCTCTGTGTACAGCATATAGTTTATCTCCAACTAAAACTGGGGTTTCTTCAAAACCAGACCCACAACCATTTTTGTAGCTTTTTAGGTTTAAAGTCCATATTTTCTTTCCCGTTTTTTGGTCTAGACAAAAGAACTTTGGATCCCAGCTAGGGATGTAAATTTTTCCATTATCAGTTACATTTCCATATCCGGCCTGCTCCCCAACATTAACAGACCAAACAGTTTTTCCGTTACGGAGATCTACTGCCCAGGTTTTCCCACCCCATTTTGTGCAGATTAAATAATCTTTTGAAAGTGATATACCATCTTCGAAATCCTTACCTTCTAAATCAAGAATCAGCTTTCCATCTTCTTTATTAAAAATTGCAATATGATCATCTACAATACAAGCTATGTATTGATCACTTAGAATCATCGGCTCCCATTGAGGACTCCACCCCGAACTTCCATAATTGGACGACCAAATTTCTTTCATTGTTTTCCGGTCACATTTTTTCAGCTTTTCACTCATATGTATGTACATATAGTCCCCTTCTAGAGTAATTGGGAGCTCTGTTTTTGGGTCAAATATTCGGGTGTGTTCTTTTTGTCCGATAGGATGCACCTGATACACCGTTTTGTTCTTCTTTTTAACAGGGATGAAAACACTATCTTGAATAATTACTGCTTCATCTGATGGATCTGCATCATATTCAAAAGCACCGATTTGGGAGAAGCCATAAAAGGGAAAGAGAGTTAAAAAGAAAGCAATTGTTTTCATAAACTAATGTTTATTCAAAAATGGCATTTAAACAACTTGTTTGCAATACTCAATTTTGTGTATATATCATAAAATCTCATGCTCTTCGCAGAACTTAATGAGTTCAGGAGCAGAGTGTAGATTAACTTTACTTAATATTCTCTTTCTGTGGGTATCCACAGTTGTTTTGGCAATATTCAAATCATCGGCGATCATCTTGGATGATTTGCCTTCCTTAATTTTTTGGATGACTTCAAGCTCTCTTTTAGAGAAGAGCTTTCGCATGTGTCCGTTTACTCGAAGACCAATAATACAAATGTCATCGATTTGTTCCAGTTCTCCTTTCCAGCGATTAAACTCCAAATCTAGCATTTCCTTTTGGGTGTCCATTTCTTTGGACTCGATTTCCATTAGAAGCTTTTTGAAATTGGCGTATTTGTATTTTTTACCTTTTTCTCCACCAAATTGATCGGCATAACCATCGGAGAAGAGGTAAATACAATCTCCAGGTTCCAGTTGGATTTCCGTAGTTTTAAAAGGCTCCATATGATCGAAAGCACCCACGGGTTGTTTGGAGGCTTTGTATTCGACGAGTTTTCTTTCTCCAACCTCCAGTGTTCTGAGTTCTTCTGAAGTGGACGTATCCGTATTGGTTACCCGATACAATGGATTATGTGCCCCTGCAAACCAGACTTTTCTGTCCATTAAATCCAAAGCACATAAGGCGATGTCCATTCCGTCTTTTATTCTACCCGCCGAAGCTTCAGCGAAGGAGGGGTCGGTGTCCTCGGATTGCTCAAAAGTGCTTTTCACAAGCTCCACGACTTTATCCAAAAGTAATCCCGGTTCATGAATTCCAAATTCTTTAATCGCTCGGTTCATGGCATTGGAACAAACCACAGAAACCATAGCTCCTGGCACCCCATGACCAGTACAATCCGCAGCAGCAAAAAGGACGATGGTTCTACCGTCTCTTTTGGTTGTTTCCATCCAGTAGAAATCCCCTGCAACAATGTCTTTGGGTTTATAGAAAATGAAAGAATCATTCAACCATTCCTTAACCAAACGAGGAGGAGGTAAAATGGCATTTTGAAGTCTTTTGGCGTAGGAAATGGAGTCTAGGATTTCTTTGTTTTTTTCTTCGACGATTTCTTTTTGATGATGGGCAATGTCTCTTTGTTTTTCAACTTCTTCTTTTTGCTCAACCACTTCTTTGGTGCGTTCCTCTACAGTGTTTTCCAACACCTTCTGTCTTTTGCGCATTTGAGCTGTTCGTCCTTTGTAGAAGGCAAAAAAGATGAGCAATAATCCAGCTCCAGCACTTCCTCTAAACCACCAGGTAGCATACCAAGGAGGATGAATCGTGAAGGAATACTCATGAATTTCCGACTCAATGCCATAACCATTTACGGACTTAAATCTGTAAGTATATTTCCCCGGAGCAAGATTGGATAGTTGAACCGAATCCACATCACTTCGAATCCATTTATCTGAACCTGAAGGCCCTTCCAATTGGTAGAGATAATAAACGGTTTCTGGTTCAAAATTCGTGATGGTTTCCATTCGGATAGTTAGGTTGTTTTGGTTGTAATCTAGATTTAGATCTCCTTCTAAGGTGGAGTCAGCAAAAATAAATTCTTTTTCGTTATCGAAGACTTTTACTGAACGGAATTTTGAGTTGAGGGAGGTGAAGGGTGGGGTGAAGGAAGTATTCATTGATTTGGCTGTTTTATCGGAAGCCACGAAGTAATTACTATGTTTTTTGATCCAAAAGAATGGTGAAATTTTATCAGGAAACTCAAGAATTTCACTCAATTGAATTTTATTATTTCCAAAATCGATAGAAGCTATTTCGTAAATTATATTTTCTGAAATAATGTAGATCTCGTCATCAGATTTATAGTCTATATAATTTACAAACTTTGTTTTATTCTTATGTTGTGGATGCAGCTCCTTTGTTTGCCCTGTTTCAAGATTGTAGACGGAGATTTTTCGATTCGAGTTGATATACATCAATTTATTTGAATGGAAAAAATGTTTTGTTATGAAGTAGTCTTTGACATTCTCTGGAATAGAATCGAACTTCACCCAATTAAATTGTTCGGTTAAATCCCCGTTGGGGAAGAGTACAAACATTTTATTTTCTTTTGATAGTATATCAGCATTCTCAAGATGCAATCTAGATTTATTAGAAACCTTTAGCAGAATTTCAACCTCTTTTTTTGAGTTTAATTTAGCAAATGAAATAGAATCGGTTTCATGTAAGATCAATATTGAGCCAGCCTCATAAGCAAAATCTATACTAGTATAAATTTCTTGACCTCCAATCGATAGAAGGGAGTTGTTTTCAAGAATTTTTACTGTATTCGAATGTGTACGAATAATTAATTCTCCTCTGATTTGCCACCCAGCTGCGTAACTTGTCCTATATGAATCCAATAGCTTCCATTTTCTATCTAAAATAGAATACAGATAAAGTGAATGAAACGCACCGGAATTTCCTGAGTAATCTTCGTCAGAACAATCGATCAACAGAAAATTGCTATCTGACGCTGCGTAAATATAGGGCCCAAAAGGTCTATTGTCTTTATTTTTTGTTTCTATTTCTAAGGACTCAAAACTTAAAAAGGAAGCGTGAAGTTTTTTGATGATTTTTGATGAGTCCGTGTTTGTAATCTCTTGAAAATAATTTCTAATTCTTCCGATTCCCCTTTTGTTGATAGCATATTTCGATGGGCTAACTTTAATTAATTTACCCCTCATACTATAGATCCAAATGTTTTTTTCCTTGTCCACAAAAATGGGAGCTATTTGATTGTAATTGTTTTTGGAGTGAAAAAGGATATATTCTTGGCCTTTGATATTCATTACAAACTCAGAAAAACTCCTATCAGAAGAATTTTTTACATAGAACAATGTGTCCCCAAGAACCTGAATAAATGAGAAACTCATTGTTTGAATCCCTGCTATATCATCATCATATTTTGTTTGGATAACACCTTTCTTAAGTTTGAAAAATGAGTTTTTATGGAAAAGGAAAGTTTCTCCATTTTGATTAATAACCTTAGTATCATCATTCAACAGAGCAAACTCTAAAGTTTCTTTTAACACCCAGTTTTCATCAAAATATTCGATCCATTTTTTATCATATGATATGACGTAGAATCCACCAAATTTATCTTCACAGATTTGACTTATAAAGGTATTTTTAATGTTGATAAAAACAGTGTCTAGTTGAGGAGTTATCATCAAGAACCCACCTGATTTTAGTCTCAAGTAAAGATTTTTTTGATCTCCAATTACAGGGTGACTAACATTTTCAAAAGCAATTAAATCAATGTTGTGTTTAGCATTTATCTTTGAAATAGTATCATAGTTAACTGGATTTAGGAGTTTTACCCTACTTCTTAAAATTTTGATAGAATCATGATTGTTATAAAATTTGATTTCCTCATCTTGTGGATATGAACATCCAAAATCCAAAAACAATTCCAATTTGTCTGCATTACCTATACCAGTGTGAAACTTTCCTCTAGTTTCGATTACAGTATCACCTTTTTCAATATAGCCTCTATTATAGCAAAGATCGCTACCAATATTATTAATCTCTTCTATTTTCCGATACTTCTTTTTATCAAATAGAATTGTTGATTTCGATTTTCTTCCTTTAAAAATTTCTCCATCAAATTCAATGTTCCTGCAAGAGAGCTTACTTGAGTCGGGCCAAAAATTTATTACTTCGTTTCCATTAATTCTATTGAAACCAATTTCATCCGCCACCCAGATATATCCTTCACTATCTTGCCAAATGCCACGAACATTATCACTCATCAAACCAAATTCTTTGTCGATTTTTGTGACCTTGTATTGGGAGAAAGCGACAATAGAGAATAGAGAAAAGAGGATGGAGAAGAGGGTTTTCATGAACAAGTTTTTATAATCACAAAGTGGGATAATCCAAAGATTATTTTTCCCCTAAAATCGCATCCAACTGATCTCTCAAACCACCACTAGGTCTTTCAGACATCAACTCCACGATTTTTCCTTCTTTGTCGAGTAGCATGTAACGTGGAATTCCTTGGATTCCATATTTTTCGACTAGAGGAGCGGACTGCTCTTTGTTGAGGAAAATATTGTTTTTAAAACCGTATTGAGGGGCGCCTTTTAGCCACTGGGCTTTTTTATCCCAGATGCACACACTTACGACCTCGACTTTTCCTTCGTATTCTTTTTCAATTTTTTGTAGAAAAGGAATCTCATATTTGCAGGGCCCACACCAGGTCGCCCAAAAATCAACCACAATTGGTTTTCCGTAATAAGCGCTCAGTTTATTGTCTTTTTCTTTTAAATCTATCCCAGCGATTTCATCCATCGGTTTTCCCTTCAACTCCTTCTCCATGAGCTTGAATTGAATATCGGATCTTACCATCATGGTATATCTGCCTTTCATCCATTCGAAGTACTTTTTCTTATCATTCAAATAGAATTCGATTTCGGGATAGGTCTTTAAACCTTGGTCTGCATATTTGGTAAGACGATCCATCTGCTCATTGATAAATTCGAAAACATCAGCGGTATCCGCTGCGGCGCAGTCTTTTGTCTCCGCATCAAAGCCCATGAATTGGATCTCTTCTGCCAACCCCAAATTGGCCATGTAATTATTTCTTCCAGCGGCACTTCCTGTGTAATGAATGGACTCATCAAACATCAAGGTGTTGAGTGTAAGGTTAAGATCTTCACCTTTGTCCAAATAGATTTGAGTTTGCTCATTTCCATCAAAAAATTGCAGACTTGATAAGGAATCCAACTCGGTTTCTATTTTAAATTTTCCATTATCTAATTTGACAGAATCTAAGATTACAGGAACCCACATTCGACCTTCCTTTTTGAAGTAGCGCAGATAAACATAATCCTGAAAGGGGTTTTCTACATGTCCTGAAAAAGTAGATGTTTGCGAAAAGGAGAAGCTAGAAAGGATAATTGTAAAAAGTAATAGATGTTTCATCATGGGGTATTAGTTTAATTAGTAAGTGCCTCAAAACTATCAGTTTTATGTGAAATATGCAATACTCAATATTGGGTAATCAAATAGATAGCAAAAAACCCACTTCTATTGTGGAAGTAGGCTTTTTCTGTTTAGTTGCAAAAAGTAGATGGGTTATTGTTTGTAATATGTTGTAGGTGTATAACCTGCTCGCGTGAGAACCATTGTTTGATAATTATCCATAAATTCATAGGAAAAATCATCATCTGTTCCATCTCCCCAATCAATATTTATTTCCAAATCGTCGTATGTGTAATAAAAATCTCCATAATTACCGCTTACGAGGTTGGTAATAGTAAGACTACCATCTGAGTAAAATATCATTTCTTGATCTCCATCTTGATTAATCCATGTTCCTTGAAAATGATTAGTGTTTACAGGAGTGTAGGGTTCATCTTCACACGACTGAAAGAAAGAAATAGCCATGAATAAGCTAAAGAAAAGTACTAATTGTTTCATACTAGATTGATTTTAAAAGTTTGAATCAAAATTAGAATGATTGACTTTAGAAGTCAATACCCAATAATAGGTAATGGTAACAGGAAGACTTGTTTTGAAAGCCTAATGAAGAAAAGTATAACTTAATTTTGCAATTAGTTTAAGTGATAATAATTTGAATTTGATTTTCTATCTTTGCCTCATGCAAATCACAGACGAAATAATCGATCAAATTGCGGAACTGGCCAAATTGAAATTTGAAGGCGAAGAGAAAGAAGCCATCAAAGGAGATTTGAACAATATTGTGCACTTCATGGACAAGTTGAGAGAAGTAGACACGGAGGGTGTTGAACCCTTAATTTCCATGGTGGAAGACGAAAACGACATGAGAGAAGACGTGATCGGCAATGAGATCTCTAAAGAAGCGGCTTTGAAAAATGCGCCCTCTAAAAATTCAGATTATTTCAAGATTCCAAAAGTTTTAGACAAAACAGGCGAGTAGTTTTTTGTATTTCAGTGAATTAAAAAAACCCGCTCAAAACGAATTGAACAGGTTTTTCATGTTTAGTTCGAAAAGGCAGAAAATACCGTTTCGTAGGATATTTCAAATGTCTGTATATGAAGGAATATTTGCAATACTCAATTATGGGTATTGGATGTTTCCTATATTTTTTCTACTTTGGTGATCAATTATTTACAACTATTTTATTATTAAAAACCAGAATTATGAAAAAGATTTTAGGAACGTTGGTTGTCGCTGCAGCATTTGCATTTTCTTTTACTTCTTGTGATACAGAAAAATGTGACAACACTTGTACTTGGGCAAACGATGGAACTTGTGACGATGGTGGATCAGGATCCTCATTTAGCGTATGTGATCTAGGAACAGATTGCGCAGATTGTGGACCAAGATAAGATTGAGAAATTTTTTTTCAAATAGAAAAGGCCGTTCAACGAACGGCCTTTTTTTATGATCTCTTTTCAAATACTAAAGTGGAATATTCCCGTGTTTTTTCTTCGGTAAAGTTTTCACTTTGTTCTTCAACATTTCAAAACCTCTAATCAATTTCATTCGGGTTTCTGAAGGAACAATTACTTCGTCCACATAACCTCTAGCAGCGGCATTGTATGGATTCGCAAATAGATCTGAATATTCCTGATCTTTTTCTGCCAATGTTTTTTCAGGATCTGCGCTATCTGCAATTTCTTTTCTAAAGATAATCTCAGCAGCCCCCTTCGATCCCATTACAGCAATTTCAGCTGATGGCCAGGCAAAATTCAAATCCGAACCAATATGTTTCGAATTCATTACATCATAGGCTCCACCATAGGCTTTTCTTGTAATAACTGTAATTCTTGGAACGGTAGCCTCACAAAATGCATACAATAATTTAGCACCATTGGAGATGATTCCATTCCATTCTTGATCGGTTCCAGGTAAAAATCCAGGAACGTCTTCCAAGGTTAATAATGGAATGTTAAAGGCATCACAAAAGCGAACAAATCGAGCGCCTTTATTTGAAGCTTTGATATCCAATACACCTGCCAAAAATGCGGGTTGATTCGCAACTATTCCAACGGATTTTCCACCGATAAAAGCAAAACCAACCACAATGTTTTCAGCGTAGTCTTTGTGAACTTCATAAAATGATCCCTCATCAACCAATTCTTGTATCACGTCCTTAATATCATAAGGCTGATTTGGGTTTTCAGGAATGATGGAGTCTAAAGTTTTCCTTTTTTCATCGATCGAAAAGTTATAATCCAAAGACGGATTCTTTTCCTCACAGTTTTGAGGAATATATTTCATCAATCGCTTAATTCCATTAATGCATTCCAACTCGTTTACTGCTGTAAAATGAGTGACACCAGATTTTGAAGCATGTGTTTTTGCACCTCCCAATTCCTCGGAAGTTACCTCCTCATGCGTCACGGTTTTCACAACATTTGGACCCGTAACAAACATATAAGAAGTGTTTTCCACCATAAATATAAAATCCGTCAAAGCTGGAGAATATACGGCTCCACCTGCACAAGGCCCCATGATTGCGGAAATCTGAGGAATCACACCAGAAGCTAAGGTATTCCGATAGAAGATGTCGGCATAACCCCCAAGAGAAACTACACCCTCCTGAATTCTAGCTCCACCAGAATCATTTAAACCAATTAAAGGTGCTCCGTTTTCAATAGCCAAATCCATGATTTTACAAATCTTTTTCGCATGTTCTTCAGCAAGTGATCCACCCATAACTGTAAAATCCTGTGAAAACACATAAACGAGCCTGCCGTCAATGGTTCCGTAACCCGTTACGACGCCATCACCATAAAACTTTTGCTTATCCAATCCGAAGTTGGTTGATCTGTGGGTAACGAGCTGACCCATTTCTTGAAAGGAATTGTGGTCCAACAAAAGTTCTACTCTTTCTCTCGCTGTTAGCTTCCCTTTTTTGTGTTGAGATTCGATTCGTTTCTCACCACCACCTTTTAAGGCTTCGGCTTTCTTTTTTTCTAATAGCTCAAATTTTTCGCTCATAATTCTGATTTGGAATGTCTCAAATGTAGGAATTGATAATTTAAAATGTAAAAAGAAGAAGAAAAAAATGGTTGGATGAAGAGAGTTTGGGGTGTGAGGAAATGGGAGTTGAATACGAATAGTCAGACGAAACCACCCCGACCTCGTTCCTCGGCCACCCCTCCTTAGAAAGGAGGGGAACTGGTGCAGACATCTTAACAAAAAATACTGCTAAACTTGTGTTTTGGCTCCCCTCCTTTCCAAGGAGGGGTCCGCGCAGCGGGGGGTGGTTTCGTCTGATATTCGTACTCAAATACCAAACACCAAACAACAATCACCAAACATCAAAAGAAAGCCCGAACTTCCATACCACCTGTATGAATCACTTTCGAACCTTGAGAGGAACGTCCATTATAGGAAACGGACAATTGTAAGAATTTGGCTATGTTTCTTTGGTAGGAAACGCCCCAGGTAATATTGAGTCCATCCTGAAAGCCTTCCAACATTTCGTAAGCAATTTGGGTATTGGACTCTCCTGAATAATCAATCAAAATGGTGTTGAAATTGGCCTGTAAACTTCCTTTTTTGGGCTGATTGAACCTGAACTCTAAACCAGCATCCAATAACTGCGCCCGTTCTCGATTGATACTGTTGTTGAGTTTG
Organism: Bacteroidia bacterium; assembly: GCA_030427935.1. Taxonomy (GTDB): domain Bacteria; phylum Bacteroidota; class Bacteroidia; order Flavobacteriales_D; family Crocinitomicaceae; genus JAGQYP01. The sequence goes on from JAUICI010000001.1 coordinate 40,683, forward strand.
TTGTTATAATTTCCAAGAATCGTCAATCTTAAGGAGGTACTGGGTTGATAACTAAAACTCAATTCTGGCTTGTAATAATCAATGTCGTAATTTCTGGAGGTGGTATATGTGGCTCCCTGCCTTTTTGTACCGATTTCACCTGAAATTTTTAATGTGAATTTTCTGGAGATGTTATAACGAATATTCAACTGATGGAAATTCTGATCCCGGGCATCAAATCCATTTGCGATCAATGCTTTTGAGCTTAAATACTGATAGGTATAATCAAACCCAAAAACAGGGTTGGTACGATTGAAATAAAAAGAGTTTCTAAATGAAGAGTTCAAATTCATCAAAGCAGTGTCGGCAATTTCAAAGATGAAAGGATTAAAAATATCAGCCGTTTGTGTTTCACCGGTTGTTTTTCGATTAATCCTAAAAGTAGTTTGATTGGAAAGTCGGGAAAGAAATTTTAAAAAGCCCTTTTTTCGTGCCAAAACCCTTTCTGGTCGTAAATTCAAAGAGGTTTGAAATTCATTCGTATATACCCGAACATAATCCGTTGAAGGCGTAAAAACCCGAATATAATTGGCTTGATCCTGAAATTGTGCAATCTCGAATTCATTTAAATCCTTGATTCCATCATTATTATAATCAACCCAAGTGTAAATTCCCTGACCAGCTGTTACTTCCAAGTAAACGAATTCTTTTTGCTGTTCCAGACCTGAACCAATTTCATAAAAATTACTCCAGTTAATTGCACCTTTCCATACATTCAAAATATACTCCAGTCTGCTCAAAATGGTATTGTCGGGTTCCACATTGATCAGTTCATCGTTTTGGATGGTTAGTTTTCTATAGGAAATATTGGCCTTGATGACATTATGCCTCCATTTGGTCATTTTGAAATCCGCCCCAATGGTTTGCGCTAAGGCTGAAGATCTCAAATTGATGGTGTCAGAATTCCAGTCGTTTCTTTGTCTGTAAAAAACACGATAGCCAATTTTATTGGTGTCTGGAGTTCCTAAATACGCTTCAAAATCATAAAACTGATAGGAGAGTGGATCTTGAATTAAATTATTCAAACCACTTTTCTCATTCCATTCATGTTCGTCCTTAAATCCGATTTTAAACCATCTTTGCTGATAATAAATATTGGATCGGTGTCTTAGAAATAAGGTTTTTTGCTCACCATTAGAGTTCAATAATGAACCATCAACCCAAACGTTCAAACCTTTAAACTTGGTGTCTATTTTTAATTGATTTTTATAACCTTGATAGTCATCACCCCAATAAAACATTTTGAAGAGGTAATCAATTTTACCAATTTTTCGATTTTCAAAACCTAATTGGGCATTCCCCAGATACTGATTGTTATAATAATTGGCGGTCAAAATATTCCAGTCTCTCGTAAATTCTACCGCTCGATACCTTTCAATCGGGTTAAAATCTTTACCACGAGCTTCAAAGTTGATGGCTGATTTTAAACGCCAAGGAGAAATACTATCCTTTGAAATTTTATGATCGGTACTCAGATTGAAATTCAATCCCAAGCCATTATTATTTTGTTTGTCTTTATCTGAAAAGGTATTGACGTCTTTATTCGAAAAGGCAAATTCAGCTTGAGCACGAACACCTTTGGCAATGTCAACTTTTGCACCGGCAGTAATCATTTGTGTTCGAACTGGGGCGGTTAGTAATCGAACCGCGGCATAATCTCCATTTCCTTGTCCAACCCATTTGTAAACTTTTCCAAAAGCAGAATAAAAATCGAAAACATAATCTCCATTTCCTTGTCCAACAAAAGAAAAAGCCACTTGGTAAAAGGCACTATCAGGAGCAGTTGAATAAACCATCACCGAATCAATTCCCATGCTATCAATCATGGCATAGAGGTTTTGATTATCATTGTAACCGACATTAGTGATACTGCTTCGAACTGCATTTTGGGTGCTATCACCAACAGAAGACAGGAGGGCTTTATCTTCATCACTAAGATCTTGCTGCAAAGGCTGGTTTTTTAGATCGGACTCGGAAAAGGCATTTACATAAACTCTAAATTTCTCCTTTTCAAAAGCGACGTTTCCTTGCAATAAAGTTCTCGAAAAGCTCTGATCTGTATACTGAAACTCTACCGTAATTCTTCGGTCTTTGGTAATTCTTCTTTTTGCTGTGAAAGTGATTTCCGCTGTATTGTAGTCGATGGTATAGTCGTATTCACGACCTCTGGTCATGACTTCTCCGTCGATATAAACTTTCTCCGTCCCTGAAAGAATGATGATGTAGATTTCGTTATTGTTCCCCGTAAGCCGATACGGACCTTGATTTCCTTCAATTCCCTGGATCACATTCCTTCCGAAAACACCTCTAGAAAAGGCAAAAGATGCTTCAGCTTCAACGAGTCCAACTTTCTTTTTTTCATCACGCGTAGCATTGATATCCAGCGGTTTGATGGGCAAAGAAACACTACCATTGATTCCCTGGCCACGTTTGTTGTAGTTCATGAAATATCCAAAGGGCTTCTTAATCCAAAAGTCTCCCCCTGTTAGAGAGAAGGTGTTGTTGTAAATGGAAATATAAACCTGATCAAATTCTTGTAGTTGATTGGTATTCCCATCAGGTTGAATCGGAATGTTGGCATCTGAAATAGAGGCTTTTAAATATAGATTTTTTGTGATTTCTCCTGTTAATTGCAGGTTTAGCGTAGAGTTCACCGATAAGTTCTGATTATTTCCAAATACGATTCCTCTTGAGATCGAACCATTCTTCTTCAATTTACTGGCACTGAAAAAATCATCTTTTCGATTCACGGCAGTATAAAGAAACTTGTCTTTATCATCTGGCCGATCATAATTATAGATAATATTGGTGTCTTTATTCGAATGGACTTTGGCAAAATAGAGGGGATAAGTTCTATAGCTTGAGCTCAATACAGAATCTTGAATTTGAGACCAGTCGATAATCAATTGAGCAGAAAAAGGGTTTAAATAATACAATTTCGGGTCGATCTTACCCCCATCTATACCTTTTAATTCAAAGCTTTGGGAGACAATACTCAAGGTGTCAAGTATGACGGTATCTTGTCCAGCTCGAATTTCTTTTTGACGCACAATATCCTCTTGCCCATAGAGCACGGAAAAATTTACAGCAAAAAAAAGGCTGAAAAGTAAATATTTAAAAGTATTGAACAACTAAGTCCGTCTTAAGATTATCTTTGCTATTCTACGAAAAATAATCGATTCAGTATAACATATTAAACACGCAGAATGGCTAAAATTATTTCATATAATGTGAACGGAATCAGGGCCGCGATCAATAAGGATTTCGCAGGATGGCTAAAAGCTGCCGATCCAGATGTGGTTTGTATTCAGGAAACAAAAGCCCAACCAGAACAAATCGACACCGAATTATTTAAGGAATTGGGCTATCATTCCTATATGGTTTCTGCTGAAAAGAAAGGCTATTCAGGAGTGATGATTCTTTCAAAAAAAGAACCTGATCACATTGAAGAAGGTTGTGGAATTGATTATATCGACAAGGAAGGAAGAATTATACGGGCGGATTATGGTGATCTTTCAATCATGAGTGTTTACATCCCAAGTGGTTCAAGTGGAGACATTCGTCAGGATTTAAAAATGCAGTTTTTGGATGATTTTCTGAATTACATCACTGAATTAAGAAAAAGCAGACCCAAGCTAATAATTTCCGGAGATTATAATATTTGTCACAAAGCAATTGACATTCACAACCCAGTTTCCAATAAAAATTCATCCGGATTTTTACCCGAGGAAAGAGCCTGGGTAGATGATTTCGTTGGAACAGGATTCATCGATACATTCCGCTATTTTAATGAGGATCCACACCATTATACTTGGTGGACTTACCGCATGAATGCAAGAGCAAATAACAAGGGCTGGCGTATCGATTATCATATGGCAACAGAAAATTTGGAACAAGATTTAAAAAGAGCCGTAATACTAAGTGAAGCTGTTCATTCAGATCATTGTCCGATCTTACTCGAATTGAAGAATGAACTTTGAGTAGAATCGGTATAAATAAGGGTTTAAGTGAATTTGCTTGATATCTTTGTAGGATCAAAATAGGAATCAGGGATTGACTGAAATAGTTTTAAAAGCAGTAGTTATGGGTTTGGCTTTGGCGATGTTGCCAGGACCGGCATTTTTTGTGCTTTTACAAACGAGTATCAAAAATGGAATTCGTTCCGCCATGGCCTTTGATGTCGGAATCCTTGTTGCAGATATTATCTACATTGCCGTTGCCTATCTTTTCTATGCTGAAGTACAGCAGCTCGCCTCTCAAAGAGATTATTTAACGCTTGCAGGAGGAATCATTTTTGCCATTTTCGGAATAAGTTTCTTCGTCAATATCAAGATGAAACATAAGCGAAAATCAAAAGTTGAAACTGAGAAGAAAAAGAAGAAACTTGAAGGAGAAGACAGCTATTGGTTGCTTTTTATCAAAGGTCTTTTGCTCAATGGATTTAATCCTTTTGTGATTTTTTATTGGTTAGGAGTAATCACTTTTGGAACAAGTGAAGTGGATGCGGAAGGCAATCAAATGTTTTGGTTTTTAACCATCATTTTAATCACTTTCTTCAGTATTGACGCGCTTAAAATTATTGGTGCCAAAAGTCTTCAAAGGTATATTACACCTAAATTTCTTAAGAATTTGAATCGATTTATTGGTGTAGTTTTCATCATTTTTGGAGTAGCCAGTATCGTAATCGGAACACGAGGTCTGATGTAACAGAAACAAACAAACAACTTATAAAAGAAAAAGCTTTAATGAAGTACATCATTTTATTTTTAGTCACTATTATTTCATTTGGAACCGTTTATTCACAGAAGAAAAGAGACAAAAAGGTTCACATGGAGTATTGGGATTTCAACAAGACCAAAATCCGAATCAAAGGCTATCACTACATGTTTCCATCTGGGATGGTTTCAGACATGCGACATGGTAGATGGACTTATTTTACAAAAGAAGGTAAGATCGAAGAAATTCAAACCTATAAATTGGGTAAGCTTCACGGTAAGACATCAGTATTTTATAAAAATGGAAAACCAAAGATTGAGGGTTTTTTTGAAGATGGTTTGCAGGATTCCATTTACAAGGAATATTGGGAAAATGGAAACATAAAAATGCAAGGATTTTACGATTCTGATACAGCTACAGGAATTTGGAAACATCATTACCAATCGGGTTATTTGATGATGGAGGAAGAGTATATTGACACGATTTTGTATGTCAAAAACTTCTGGGGTCCGGATAGTACACAACTGTGCAAAGATGGAAATGGAAAAACCATGACTTTATATGCTTTTGGAACAGAAAAGGAAGTCTATCATTATAAAGATGGCCTCAAGCATGGTGAATTCTATGAGAAGAGTCAGTACAATGCTTTTACAGTAAAAGGGAATTACAAGAATGGTCTAAAAGACGGAAACTGGGAGTTTTTATACATCAGTGGAAAGCCAAAATTACAGTCGACTTACTCTGAAGGAAAATTAAATGGAAAGTACACCAAGTTTTATCCAGACGGAACAATTGATGCATCAGGAGCCTATTTAGACAATAAAAAAACGGGTGAATGGATCTGGAATTTCAAAAGCGGAAAACTGGAAATGAAAGGAAATTTCAAGGAAGGAAAAATGCACGGAAGGTGGACCTATTATTATGATGAATCTGATCAGATCGCTTACACGGCTGAGTATGAAGAGGGCATGAAATCGGGGGTTTGGAGATACAACTATAAAGATGGGTCTCAGTATCGACTAGGAACCTATAAAAACGATAAGAAAAACGGAGAATGGAAGACCTGGTATGAAAATGGTCAGCTTTTAATGCAAGGAGAATACGTGGATGATCAAGAAGAAGGCGTTTGGAAAAATTATTTCGAAAATGGTCAGTTGAAAAACGAAGGAACTTTTGCTGCGGGTAAATTATCCGGTGAATGGAAAAGTTTTTGGCCAAATGGAAACCCCAAGCTTGAAGGGGAATACAAGGACAATTTCAAAGTCGGACATTGGATCACCTATTCATCGAAGAAAGGCAAGAAGGAAGAAGAAGGAGATTACAAAGTCATCAAAATCAAAAAAATTGCAAAATACGGAGCATTTAAAGATAGAACCGTTGAAGAAAGCGTAAAACATGGACATTGGATTACCTATTCCCAGAAGGACTTCCAAAGAACAGAAGAAGGGAATTACAAGAACGGAGAAAAACACGGAGAGTGGACGGCCTACTATCCAATGGGAAAAAAACCCGCGGTAGTCTCCAATTACAAAGAAGGAAAATTGCACGGTCCCATGACTTCCTATAGTTGGGGAAGAAAAAGTGGCATTACTTCCATTGTCAATTACAAAGACGGATTGAAACACGGAAAGACCCAGATCTTCGACAAGAAAGGAAAACTGATTTCTGAAAAAGAATTCAAAGAAGGTGTTGAGGTTGTAAAAGGTGGAACACCGGGCTGGAGTCCGAAATAATTCACTCCATTTTTTTCTTAGTGTAGCATTTATTAAATTTGCCCCCCTTGAAATATTTCAAGTATAATTGAGAGTTTCTTTCAAAAACTGATTTCGAAATATGAAAATGAAATTATCGGCATTTAATTTCGACCTTCCGGAAGATTTTATTGCAAAGTATCCAACTGAAAATAGAGATGAGTCAAAATTAATGGTTGTTCATCGTGACACGGGAAAAATCGAGCACAAAATGTTTAAAGATGTGATTGATTATTTCGATGAAGGCGATGTGATGATCATGAACAATACCAAGGTTTTTCCAGCTAGATTATACGGAAATAAAGAAAAAACAGGAGCTAAGATCGAAGTTTTTCTTTTGAGAGAACTGAACAGAGAAAGTTTGCTTTGGGATGTTTTGGTTGATCCAGCAAGAAAAATCAGAATTGGAAATAAACTCTATTTCGGTGATGATGAATCATTGGTTGCTGAAGTAATTGACAATACAACTTCTAGAGGAAGAACTTTAAGGTTTTTGTTTGAAGGAACGCATGAAGAATTCAAACAAAAGATTATGGAATTGGGTGAAACTCCACTTCCAAAATACATCAAAAGAGAGGTAGAACCTCAAGATGAAGAAAGATACCAAACAATTTTTGCTGAGGTTGAAGGAGCAGTAGCTGCACCAACTGCAGGATTGCACTTTTCAAAACAATTGATGAAGAGATTGGAGATCAAAGGTGTTGAAAAGGCAGACATCACATTGCACGTTGGTCTTGGAACTTTCAGAAATGTGGAAGTAGAAGACCTTACGAAACATAAAATGGATTCGGAAAGAGTAATTATTCCACAAGCAACAGCTGACAAAGTGAATCAAGCTAAAAATGCAAAGAAGAAAGTATGTGCTGTTGGAACAACTTCAATGCGGGCTATTGAGACTTCAGTTTCTACAGAAGGAGATCTTAAGGAATTTGACGGGTGGACAAATAAGTTCATTTTCCCTCCATATGATTTCTCCATTGCAAATTGCATGATTACAAACTTCCACACGCCACTGTCGACATTGTTAATGATGATTGCAGCATTTGGTGGTTATGATTTGATGATGGAAGCTTATGAAACAGCGAAGAAAGAAAAATATAGATTCTATTCTTACGGTGACGCGATGTTAATTCTATAGAGTAACGAGTTTCGAGAACCGAGACTAATAAAATATTGAAGGAGCTTTCGGGCTCCTTTTTTCTTGGTTAAAATTTACCATATATGGACTACTTGGAACTTGAAACATTAGTCATTAACTTAGTGATTCCATGAAAAAGACAATCATCATCACAGCGGGAGGAGAAGGCAAAAGAATGCATTCTAAATTGCCCAAACAGTTCACCAACTTAAATGGCAAACCAATTCTCATGCATACCATTCGGAGATTTTATCGAATAGACAAAAATTTTGAGATCATTTTAACCCTTCCGGAAAAACACATTAAAACATGGAAAAAACTGTGTTTGGATCATGATTTTGAAACACCACATCACACGGTTAATGGAGGCAAAGAGCGCTTTCATTCGGTGAAAAACGCCTTGAATTTTAGTACGGGGGATTTAATAGCCGTACACGACGGTGTGCGACCTGTGATTTCAAGAAAAATGGTTGAGAATCTATTTAAAGAAGCCGAGAAAAAAGGCGCGGTGGTTCCTGCTATCGAAATCAATGAATCTCTCAGAAAAGTAGGTAAAACGGAAGCGAAATCAGTGGATCGATCGAAGTATAGAATTATTCAAACACCTCAAGTTTTCAAAGCAGACATTTTGAAAAAAGCCTATCAAATTTCTTATCAAAAAGAAATTACCGATGATGCTACTTTAGTGGAAAAAGTGGGACACAAAATCCATTTGGTGGAAGGAGACATCAATAATATCAAAATTACCTTTCCGAGAGATATGTTGTTAGTGGAGCAATTACTGGCTTAGACTTTCACCTCGACCTCTTTGGTTACGGGCATCTCGGCTGTCGCTCGATGACCTAGTTCTATAATACATAGTCAGTCTTTTGATTAGCACCCCGAGCAATAGCCGAGGGGCCGAGGGGTCTGTTTTTGAGCAAAAAATATCCCCATCCCTGCAAATAATCATTTCCTTGCTGATAAAGGCTTGAAAAAAGCGCGTTAACCTCAAATTATAATTAACTTTGCACTTTATTTCACGAGAAAATCAAAATGAGTAAGGAAGTCAAAATTCAGAATGCCCTAATTTCGGTATTTAGTAAAGATGGTTTAGGGCCCATCGTTGATAAACTGAATGAACTTGGAGTTCAAATTTTTTCAACAGGAGGAACGCAGAAATTTATAGAAGAAAGAGGGATAGAAGTTGTTCCCGTAGAAGAGCTTACATCGTATCCATCGATTCTTGGAGGAAGAGTTAAAACCCTTCATCCGAAAGTTTTTGGTGGAATTCTGAATAGAAGAGCGCATGCTGGAGATCAAGATCAAATCGTGGAATTTGAAATCCCAAATATTGATTTGGTGATTGTGGATTTATATCCTTTCGAAGATACGGTTGCTTCCGGAGCTTCTCACCAAGATATTATTGAGAAAATTGATATCGGTGGAATTTCATTAATCAGAGCAGCTGCGAAAAACTTTACCGACGTCGTTATCATTCCATCAATGAATCAATACGAACCATTTTTGAATGTATTGAATGAAAAGAATGGAACAACTTCCGAAGAAGACCGAAATGCTTTTGCACGAGACGCTTTTGAAGTTTCTTCTCATTATGATTCGGAAATTTTCAAGTATTTCAATCAAGGAGAAAAAGATGTATTCAAGGAATCTATTTCTCAATCTCAAATTTTAAGATATGGAGAGAATCCTCACCAGAAAGGTGTTTTTTATGGTGATTTGGATGCCATGTTTGAAAAGCTACACGGAAAAGAACTTTCGTATAACAATCTGTTAGATGTGGATGCAGCAGTAAATCTAATGTCGGATTTTAAGAATGATGATCCAACTTTCGCAATTTTAAAGCACAACAACGCTTGTGGGGTAGCGACAAGATCAACAATCAAACAAGCATACGCAGATGCACTTGCAGGAGATCCTGTTTCGGCATTTGGAGGAATTTTGATTTCGAATACAAAGATCGATAAATCGACAGCGGAAGATATCAATGAGCTATTTTGCGAAGTAGTCATTGCTCCAGCTTACGATGATGAAGCACTAGAAGTATTAAGATCAAAGAAAAACAGAATCATTTTGATTCAAAAAGATGTGGAGCTTCCGAAAAAGCAATTTAGAACGTTGCTTAATGGAGTTTTAGAGCAAGATAAGGATTTAATAACTGAAACAAAATCCGATTTTAAAACGATTACAAAACGTTCTGCTACGGAAGATCAGATGGAGGATTTAGTGTTTGCAAATAAATTGGTGAAGCACACCAAATCAAACACAATTGTATTGGCAAAAAATGGTCAATTACTTGCTTCTGGAACCGGACAGACTTCCAGAGTGGATGCCCTGAGACAAGCGATTCATAAAGCGAAATCATTCAATTTTGATTTGAACGGAGCTGTGATGGCTTCAGATGCTTTCTTTCCTTTTCCAGATTGTGTGGAAATTGCGCATGGTGAAGGAATTGATACTGTAATTCAACCAGGCGGATCCATCAAGGATGAGTTGTCGATCAACTACTGTGATGAGAATGGAATGGCCATGGTTTTCACAGGGAATAGACATTTTAAGCATTAATTTGTATATTTAATAACCGCCGTAACGACATTTAGGTAACCTTATTATAGGTTATTCAGTATAAGAGATTTGAACTATTAAGAAGCCAGATGGGATTATTTAACTTTTTTACGCAGGAAATCGCAATTGATTTGGGAACTGCAAATACACTGATCCTTCAGAATGATAAAGTGGTTTTGGATGAACCATCAATCGTTGCCAAGGACATTCAGACTGGAAAAGTTGTTGCAATTGGAAGGAAAGCACAGCAAATGCACGGTAAAACGCACAAGTTGATCGAAACGATACGACCTTTACGTGATGGTGTAATTGCCGATTTCCAATCCGCTGAGATGATGATTCGTGGATTCATTAAGATGATGAATAAAGGGAATCGTTTTTACAATCCTTCCTTAAAGATGGTAATTTGTATTCCTTCTGGTATTACTGAAGTAGAGAAAAGAGCTGTTCGTGACTCAGCTGAGCACGCGGGAGCTAAAGATGTATATTTGATTCATGAGCCTATGGCTGCTGCAATCGGTATTGGTATCGATGTGGAAGAGCCAATGGGGAACATGATTATTGATATAGGTGGTGGTACTTCCGAAATTGCGGTAATCGCATTGGGAGGTATCGTTTGCGATAAGTCGATTCGTGTTGCAGGAGATGATTTTACAAAGGAGATTGAGGATTACATGAGAAGACAGCACAATATCTTGGTAGGTGAAAGAACCGCCGAGCAAATTAAGATTGAAGTAGGTTCTGCCATGTCTGAGATTGACAACCCGCCACCAGATTATCCAGTTCGAGGACGAGATTTGATGACAGGTGTTCCAAAAGAAATCATGGTTTCTCATGTGGAAATTGCCCACGCTTTGGACAAATCGATTTCTAAGATTGAAGAAGCGATTCTAAGTGCATTGGAGATGACACCTCCAGAACTTTCAGCGGATATTTACAAAACTGGTATTTATTTAGCTGGTGGAGGATCCATGTTGAGAGGTTTGGATCAAAGAATTTCGATTAAAACAAAATTACCTGTACACGTTGCAGAAGATCCGTTAAGAGCGGTAGCTAGAGGAACAAGTATCGCATTGAAAAATGTAGATAGATACCAGTTTATCATTAAAGATTAAAAGGAGGAAAATGAATGAGAAATCTACTAATATTTCTCAACCGATTTAAAATTTTCATTGTCTTCATGGCCCTACAAGCAGTGGCCCTAGGTATTTACTTTTCTTATACTTACTATCCTGGAATGCGCTTTATGAGTTCTACTCAGAGTGTGAATAATTCACTAATCAACTTCAGAAACAGCATTACAGATCATTTCTACCTCAGAGAAAAGAATGATTCACTCATGGTCGAAAATGCACTTTTGAAAAGTCAACTTAAAGGTAGTTTTGTAAAAGTTCAATCTGATATAGTAAAGATTGAGGATACGCTTTTCAGACAAAATTACACCTTCATTTCTTCTAACATCATCAATAGCACCATCAATCACAGAAACAATTTTGTGACTTTAGATATTGGTTCGAAACATGGTATTGAAGAAGGCATGGGAGTAGTTTCAAAAAACACTCTGGTCGGAATTGTATTCAAAGTTTCGAAGAATTATACCTTGGTGAAATCTGTTTTGAGTGAGAACATCAACATCTCCATCAAACTGAAGAAGAATAATGAACATGGATTGCTAAAATGGTATGGTCGGGATCATGAAACAGGTTTGTTTACAGGGCTTACAAATGATTTGGAAGTCAACCCCGGTGATACAGTTGTAACTCGAGGTTCGCACACCCATTTTCCAAGAAATTATCCTGTTGGAGTGGTTGAGTCAGCAGAATATGAAGAAGGAAAACCTCACCAAAAAGTAATCGTTCGTTTTTTCGATGATTTAAATACATTGCAGTATGCCTATATCGTCAATAACCTAACAAAATACGAGCAAATAGAAATAGAAAAAGCGATCAAGGAAGAGAATAATGACTAACGCATTGAGAATATATGGAATTCAGTTTGTGCTACTTTTAATAGCCCAAATTGTCATTTTCAATAGTTTGCAATTTTCTACTTTGAATTATACCATGATTTACCCTTTACTGCTCCTGTTAATGCCCTTTCAAATGGGTCCACTTACAGGAATGGGTGTTGGATTCGCATTTGGTTTAGTGATTGACTATTTTTCCAATACTTATGGTTTACATGCTTCAGCTTGTATAGTGATCATGTACTTAAGGCCTTCTATTTTAAAAGTGATTTCGCCAAAGAATGGATATGACCCCATATTGATTCCATCGATAAGGGACATGGGTTATGGTTGGTTTTTATATTATGCTGCTATCGTACTATTCATCCATCATTTATGGTTTTTTCTCTTTGAATATTTTAGTTTTTCCAATTTGCTTTGGGTCTTCCTGAAAACCATAGTATCTGTGTTTTTCAGTTTGATCTTCATGGTAATCTGGCAATTTGTTTTATTGAGACCTTCTAAGTTGCAATAATGAATTCACTCGAGTACAGAAAATTCGTAGTTCTCTTTTTCTTCCTGATTACAGCGGGGGTCTTTTCTGTTCGAATGTTTTACATGCAAATTATCGATGACAAATGGAAACTGAGAGCTGAAGAGATCTCAAAATACAAAATGACCACATATCCGACTCGTGGAATTGTTTACGACCGAAATGGAAACAAACTCATCGCCAACGAGACTTATTACGACATCATGGTAATTGAAGATGAGGTAAAGGGATTGGATACCAATTTGTTTTGCACCACTTTCGGAATGAGTAGAGCTGAATTAAAAACGGCCTACGAAGTCATGATCGATAAACAAGGGAAGGATGAGAAAGGGGAAAGCAATTACCGAAAATATCGAGCCTATCCAATAATATCAGGATTATCCTCTGATGAGTTTGCAGTTGTCGCCACCCAATTAGATAAATTCCCTGGTTTCTTCGAGAATGTTAGAACCATGAGAAAATACCCACAGAATTCAGGGGCTCATGTTTTGGGGTATATGAATGAAGTAAGTGGCGAGGATTTAAAAAAAGACAGCTATTACCGAATGGGTGATTATATCGGGCGAGAAGGAATAGAGAATTACTACGAAGAATTTTTGAGAGGTGTCAAGGGCGTCCAATATTTAATGAAAGACGCCAAAGGTAACATTTCGGGTTCCCAGAATGAAAGCAAATACGACACGGCGGCCGTTCCCGGTAGAAATTTGGTTTTGACTTTAGATGCTGACTTACAACTATATGGAGAACGATTAATGGAGAACAAGATTGGTTCGGTTGTGGCCATTGAGCCATCTACTGGAGAGATTCTAGCATTTGTCTCATCACCAACCTATGATCCAAATTTATTAATTGGTAAAAAGATTGGTAAAAATTATCAATTGCTTTTAAAAGACACTTTGAAACCACTTTTTCCAAGACCACTTCAGGCAAAATATCCCCCAGGTTCTACTTTTAAATTGGTCACAGGTTTAGTGGGAATGCAGATGGGAGTGGTTGATTCAAATAGAGCTTTTTCTTGCATTAAAAGTTTAGTGAATTGTCACGGACATCCAACGGCCATGTCCATGTCTGATGGGGTAAAATATTCCTGTAATCCTTATTTCTATCAGGTGATGTCGAGAATTGTACAACAAGGAAAAAGTCGTTCGATATTCAAAGATTCAAAACTGGGTCTTGCGGAATGGGAACCCTATGTAAAATCATTTGGATTAGGTGAGCCTTTAAATATTGATTTGGCAGGTGATATTCCTGGTTTTATTCCAAATGTGGAGTTTTACGATAAAATTTATAACGGTGCTTGGGCATTTTCGACTATTTATTCGATTTCAATTGGACAAGGCGAGGTTGGGGTGACACCAATTCAAATGGCGAATCTGGCCTGTATCATGGCCAATAGAGGGTATTATTATGTGCCTCATTTAATCAAAGAAATTAAGGGGAGAGAGATTGACAAGCGTTTTCGAACAAAGAATCATACGCTGGTCGATCCAAAGTATTTTGATCCAATTGTAGAAGGAATGTGGCGAGTTGTTCACGAACCAGGAGGTACGGCAAGAAGAGCAAGAACAGAGGGATTAAATGTTTGCGGAAAAACCGGAACGGCGCAAAACCCACATGGAGAAGATCATTCGATTTTCATTGCTTTTGCTCCTAAAGACAATCCAAAAATTGCCATTGCAGTTTATGTTGAGAATGCCGGTTTCGGAGGTACTTGGGCTGCTCCAATTGCGAGTTTGATGATTGAAAAATACATCAATGGTGAAGTAAAACAAGACAAGAAAGAGAAAAGAATTTTGGAAAAGAATTTCCACACAGATCCAAGTATTCGATGAGAAAGAATGAAACCATATTAGACAATATTGATTGGAGCTTGATTTTGCTCTATTTCATTTTGACGCTATTGGGTTTGTTCAATATTTATTCAGCCTCCTTTAATGAAGATTTTCCCTCTTTGTTTTCCTTTTCGCAGGAGTACGGGAAGCAAATTATTTGGATAGGTATTTCCATGTTTTTAGGATTCATTGTTCTCCTTCTCGATAGCGATATACTATGGAAATACGCCTATTGGTTTTATGGCTTTTGTTTGTTGCTCTTAATCGCCGTTTTATTTACAAAAGAAATTAATGGGGCCAAGTCCTGGCTGGGATTTGGGTCGATGGGGATACAACCATCTGAATTTGCCAAATTAGGAACCGCCATAGCTGTTTCAGCCTATATTTCCACGATAAATATCAAATTACAATCACAATCTTCAGCTTTCTATGCGAATTTGATTATCCTCATTCCGATGGCTTTGATCTTATTGCAGCCAGACGCCGGAACCTTTGTTGTTTTTACATCTTTTTTATGGGTCTTCTATCGGGAAGGGATTTCTTATGATTTTATTTTGGGATTCATCCTTAGACTCATTCCCTTTGTGGATCACACCCGAATTAAAGTCGGTTCGAATTTTATTCCACTTTTAGTTGTTTCGGCTATTTTGGTTGTTTCTACTTTGCTTTTGAGTCAGACGACCATCTCCGTTTTTGGAACACAGATGCCTGGTTTTTACGGACTGATCTTTTCAATAGGAGCCATGATGTTAATTGGCTTGATTCTAGTTCGAATAACCGTAATGCTCAGGGAAAGAAAGAAATTGTATTATATTCTAATTGTAGCTGGAATTGCGGCATCAGCACTCGTTTTCGCTGTGAACGGGGTATTCGATTATTTGAAACCTCATCAAAAAGACAGAATTGAATTGTTTTTAGGCTTGGATGAAGATCCAGACGGTAAAGATTATAATAGAAACCGAGCCATGGCAGCCGTTGGTTCAGGTGGATTTTTTGGGAAGGGTTATCACGAAGCCACTTTAGCATCGCCTTCACAAGGACACGTACCTATGCAGTCTACTGACTTTATCTTTTGTACGCTTGCGGAAGAATGGGGATTTGTAGGAGGAATCATTGTGCTCTCCTTGTTTGTGGTATTACTCTTTAAGATTATTCAAATTGCAGAAAGGCAAAGGTCCACCTTTACCCGAACCTTTGCTTATTCCATTGCCTGCATCATATTTTATCACGTGGCCATCAATATTGGGATGACGATTGGATTGGCGCCCGTAATTGGAATTCCACTTCCATTTTTCTCCTATGGAGGCTCCAGTTTGATGTCCTTTACCATGATGCTATTTGTTTTGGCTAAATTAGATTCCGAAAGAAAAAATGTTTTCAGGTAATGTTTCAAAGAATTAAAGATCAATCTCCGACCATACAGTTGTTTTTCCTATTTGGAATCATTGTCTTCGGGTTTTTTCTTTACATGACTTTACAAAGTGTCATTGTTCTAAATGCTTTTCCAGGAATTGAAGAAATGGAACCAGAAGAAATCATGCCGAGAGTGATGAATTCTAAAAATGGCATTGCCCAGTTATTATTGATTTTACAACAATTACTTTTCTTTCTGATACCTGGCATACTGATCAATTATGTTTTAAAGAAGAATAATAAAAACATCTATATGTTTGAGCATAATTGGAAGGCCTTTGTAAGCCCCATGATGCTAATGATTGTGGCTTTATTCTCCCTATTTTTTCTTTTGAAAGCCAATGAGTTGTTCATCGATCTTTTACCGAATTCAGATTATTATGTTGAAATGGATCGCGAAAGATCTGGAGTCGTAGAATTGGCCGCCAATAACGATTCTGTTTGGCTAATGATACTGAACGTCATTGGAATCACCATTTTACCTGCTATTGGAGAGGAATTAATATTTAGAGGATTTTTGATTCGGAATTTCTATCAGAATTCAGGGAATATGTATTTCGCGATTTTCGGCTCTTCCTTCTTATTCGCCCTGATCCATTTTCAACCCATGAAGATCATCCCAATGTTTGTACTTGGTCTTTTATTGGCCTTGTTCTATGTTCATACAAGAAATATATTGGTCCCAATTGCCTGTCACTTTTTGAACAATATAGTCAGTCTAATCTCCTTGAAATACAATATAATGGAATACTCGGAAAACATCTACGTTTCGGCACTAGCGGCTGCTTATTTGATGTTCCGCATTTACTTTTATGTAAGAGGTTTGAGGGGGAAGAGGAGTGAGTAGGCTGAGAAGTAAAAAGTTAAAAGGAAGAAGTAAAAAGTGAAATTTTTAGTCAACAAAAAACCCCAACATCTCTGCCAGGGTTTAAGTTATTTATGAAATGAAAAATCCAATTTTTTAATTCCGAATTCTAATTCTTACTAACGATCATTTTCTTCGTCATCTTTTGTCCATCTGGACTAATAACTGATACGAAGTACATTCCATTTTTGTAATTGTAATTATCCAGATCAATGGTTTCTTGGAACTTATCGATTTGAATTTGCTCAACCAATCTTCCGGAAGCATCGTGGATCCAAACTTGACCTCTTTCTTTGAAGGCGTTGTTTAGCACAATTGCAGAGGCTCCGTTTGTTGGGTTCGGGAATAAGATGAAATCCATTGGCGCATCTGGTTCGTGAACACCTTCAAGTCCAAGTAAGGCCGTAATTTTACCACTTACCGCTTGGTAAACTTCTTCCGTATCATTATCCTGAATCCAAACAACGACATCCAAACTATTTGGATTTGCCATCATGTGATTGGTAATGGTTTTGGTTTCTGTCACATTTAAGATCTGACCAGCACCACCCCACGGTAAAGTTGGTCCTGCCAACCAATTGGTATCACTAAAGGACCTTCCAGAAGGAGCGGGTAAGAAATCAATTACTGTATTTCGGTAAATATTTCCGTTCACATCAATCGAATCTTCTACGATGGCCATTCTAACAGTCACATTGGTATTCCCTAAATCTTCGCGTGCTTCAAAATCGGCCTGGACGGTGAAGTCAAAACTAGTTTGGGTGACATTCAGTCGAATATCAAATTGAGGATCAACCAAAGTTCTACTTTCAAGGGCATCTAAGTTCGCATACCAATTGTTTACATTTCCTCTGTAAGATGTTCCATCATTGATTACATACGGAACTGTATCCAAACCGTAATAATTCATCCTTGCGGAAGGACCAGATTGGTAATTCAAATTGATTAATTCATTGGGTTCTGTAGACGTATGGTATTCTAAACTAATAATGTCTAAACCATTTCTGTTTAAGCTTGGTCTTTCAACAACCGTATCATAAGTAGTTGTCCATATGGCATCTGCATGGTTGTAGTTGGTAAAATGCTCACAAAGCACGGTTCTTTGTCTTTCGCCAATCCAAATATAATCGATGGCGGCACCTTTACTCGTAAGACCAGCATTGGAACCAAAGACTACCTTAAATTGGACATTGGTATCTCCTACAATCGTATCCAGTCGGAGTCGGGCATCGACCCAGCCATTCGTGTTTTGATACCATCCGGAATTTCCATTGACGGTGGGCTCATTTAGGCCATCGGTATAGCCATCAAACCAATTGATTCCTTGTCCTGGCGCACCCAGTGCCTGCCAGTCTCCATTCTGATCTTGGTAATTGATATTTAAACCGTCGTTATTATCAGTCTCCAATGCATAACTCAACTTAATCATTGGTCGATCAAGCGCTGAAAAATCAAAACAAGGAGAAACCACTCCAGAGTATTCATTATTGTAATAATTGTCATTTGGAGCAGTGGTTAGCGCCATGTTTGGAGCTGTAATCGGAGCGAATAGACCGGTTGTATCCGGAATACCAATCGACCAACTGCTAATCGTATCTCCAAGTCCTACCGTATCCGGTATCCATCCACCACTTCCACTTGTAAAGTCAATTACATAAGGATAAGTCTGCACATAAGGTCGAATCCAAAGCGTTTTTGTTATTGTTTCCTCACAACCCGCTTGATTAGATCCATAAAGTGTTACAGTCTTTTGTCCAATCGTCGTGTAATTCCAACTTGGATTCTGCATGGTAGAGGTATCAGACCCCATTGGCACGGTATTATCACCGAAAGACCAATACATGGAATCAACTCCGTCAGCTACTGGGGTTAAATCCGTAAACTGTGTATTCGTTCCACTTGGGTCTAACATACATTCATTATCCCATGTGAAATTAAGCGCTGGTTTATCACCAAAATAACCACCAACCTCATAAAAATTCGAACATCCCGCAGCGGTATTCAATGTGAGTCGCACTGATCGAGTGGCCGGATAATTAAATAAAATGGAAGTATCTTGAGCACTTGAGGTCATCGTTCCATTGAAATCTGTAAACCACCAAGTATAATCTGTAATGGTTGCTCCATTTACTGTTGATGAATCTTGGAAATGGATGGTATCCGCAATACAGAAAGAACCAAAAGTAAAGTAAACATCAGGCGTTGGATAAATGATAATGGTATCATAAGCGGTCTGTTTACAACCGTTTGAATTTCTATAGATGTATTCTACAACAACTTGACCAGTATCTAAAATATTGGCATCCAATGGATAATTATTCGAAGGATTATAAGTTTGCACCATGCCGTCATAAATCAAAGAATCGTTAGGCCCAGGTATGGGGACAGGATTCACTCCAATTCCAGTTTCATCGGAACAGAACTCAGTTCCATCTACGGATACACCGACTATCGGTAGCTCATTTACATGAATACTCGAATTGACAGTTCCCGTACATCCAAATCCATTTGTAGCCGTATAGCTATAGGCATAAGAAGAATCAGGCAGCAATGCTCCTGAATTGAACCAGACGGTATCACCTAAGGAATTATCCGTGATACCAGCACCTAAACTAAATATTCCATTTAAGGTTCCTGTAAACATGGTGCTATCTTCAAAACAGATTTCAGGAAGGGCTGTAACAGAAACGAAAGGTGTATCATTAACGGTAAACAACCAAGTAGAGTCTACTAGACAACCATTGGCATCTGTATAGCTGAATGTAATGGGTTCATTGTTTGCCGGACCAGTTAAATTTGTATTTAGTTCAGCCAATCCATCGCCATTCGTTAAATCGACAATATTATTTCCAAAGAAAGTTCCACCAGGTAAACCTGAGATAAAACCTTGTAATGTAAAGGTTTGACCCAGACACAATTCTGTTGGATAAGCCGATAAGGAAATTGTAGGGACGCTATCCACTCGAATGGTTGATGTTAATTGTTCCACACAAGTTCCCAGAGGAGAAGTTAGCGTATATTGTAAAGTATAATCCGTATTCAATAGCCCTCCAAATGCTAGTGGGTCAAAGGTTACACCAGATAAATTAATTCCGGTTAGACCATCACTTAGAATAGTCAAAATATCCCAGTCATGTGCACCACCTGTTGGACTTTGATCCTGAATAATGATATTGGATTGTCCTTCATTGATACAATATGGTGAAGTCAAATTTGAGAACCCACCAATGGAATCAATATGCTCAACATAGATCTGTCTTGTAATCCACTTATCCACCACTTGAATTGAAAATGGAAAAGGTATGATCTGCATTTGCTTATATTGAAGCATTACAATGAAGGTATCTACCCATTGCCCTGGAGTTAATGGTAGATTGTTGAGATAAATAACATCTGTGGCAACTGAGTCATTTGGACCTGTCATATTGTGCCAGGCATCACCACCTTGTAAACATGTAGAACCGATATGAGTATTTAGGTCATAGTCCTTGATTCGAAATCTAAATCGAGATTGAGGTGATATGCCATAATTCTGGTAATCTGGATAAACAGCATCGATTGGGATATTCCCTTCTGTCACGCAAAACTTAAAATCTCCTAATCCATTAATAGCGGTACTTTCAATAATTGTGATGCTTTCAGAACTCGTAGATGAACATCCATTCGTATTTGTGAACGTGAATGAATAAGAATGCGTACCTAAACCAGCAATATTGAAGTAAAGTGAATCTCCACTTGCTCCCGGCCCAGAAAATGAATAAGTACCAGCAGGAATTCCTGTCGACAATTCATCTACCAAACTTATTGTAGAATCGGAAACTAAGTATTCACTTTGCCCGAAATTTAATTCTATATCTGTTGTATCATAAACATCAAAACTTAAAGGGCCAACTGAATTCGAACAACCATAAGGATCCACATAAGTGTATGAAACGGTATGCGATCCAGCGGCTAATGTTGTTGGGTCTATTGTTAAAGTAGTTGTCACTTGATTTGCGCCAGCATCTACATTGAAATAACTAGCCGCCGATTGCGGTGAACCTGTCAAAACGATATCTCCTTCATTTTCACAGTATTCCGGAAATAGACCGGCGATCGAAGCGGTTACAGGATCAATTTCATCCAGTAATAATACATTTGAATAGGCAGTTTGACTACCATCTACAACGCGTCTTCTGATAAACAAAATTCCATTTGCAGGTACGGGACCAAAAGTAGCTGAGTTCGATGCTGCATAATCATTCCATACTACAAAGTTGGAGGACCATTGCCATGTATAGACTGGAGCTCCTGCACCACCTGAAATCGAAACAGAGTCATCTAAAACAGTACTATTACCACCACTACAAACATTTTGAACGGTTCCACCACCGGTAAATCGAATCGCTCCTGGATCCAAGGTTGCGGGATCACTTAGTGTGTCTTGATGACTAGTTTGACAACCATTACTATCCGTTACGGTTACCAAATAAATTCCTGCGCCAACATTTGTAAGATCCGAAGTCGTCACTGCAGGGAAAGTATTCCAAACATAAGAATAGGGTGTTGTTCCTCCACCCACAACAGTTGTTATGGAACCATCAGTTAAACCAAAATCCGTTGGGTCTGTGGGTGTAGTAGCAAGTGTTAAGGATGTTGGCTCCGTTAAAATCACTGCTGGAGGTGTCAATGAACATCCATTCGCATCTCGAACAACAACATCATATGTGCCATCACATAGTGAGTCTAGCAAACTTCCTGACTGGAAAGTCGCTCCATTATCGTCACTATATTCATAAGGTGAAGTACCTCCTGACATGGTAACCAATATAGATCCATCACATTCACCATTACAGCTAATGGTGTCTTGAATTAAAGTGGAAACCAAAATGATGGATGGTTGATCAATCACGTAATTTTGAGTAAAAAAACAATTGGTGTCTCCAGCATCGGAAACTCTGACCCAGTAATTTCCAGGAGCAAGCGATCCATTTGTACTGGTAACGACATTTTCATCTATTGTGGCATCACTCCAGGCGAAATCAAAATTTCCGGAAGACCCGCTAACGTCAATTTGAATACTACCGTTTCCTTGACCAAAACAGGTAACATCTGTGACCACTTCAGCATCTATTGTAAAGTCCGTTGATAAATCTCCAACTGTAATTACGTCTATTGTATCATAACACCCTTTGAAATCTCGAATGATCAGGTCGTCATAAGTACCAGGAGATAAGCCTGAAAAAGTTGCATTTGATTGCCAACTTGCAGAGCTATCGATAGAAAAGGTATATGGCGCAGATCCAAAACCGGCTCCATTTAAAGTGATCGAACCATTATGTTGCGTAAAACAAGTGACATCAGATGGAGTTGCATTTCCTCCTTCATACAATCCTTGAAAATTCATTTCAAAACCTGCTTCATTAACACCCGCATCAGAATTAAAAATAATGATGATGGTGTCATTTGGAATCACTAAAGGTGGAGGAGAGGCTGTAGCATAATGTCCAATTAAACTTGGAATTCCTACAATTCCACTATAAAAAGAGACTGTGTCATAATTATCAACTTCCATATCCCAAAAAGGGAAAGTAATGTGAACTTCAGTAACATAATCTGGAAAGATTAGCATCATCGTGTCTGTGGTGTTGTCGGAGTAATTTCCAGAAGGTCCTCCTTCGTCAAAAAGAATCTCACTACAACTGACTTGAAATATTCCTTGTTGGTGGTTGAGTTGTGAGTACGAGAATGTCGCAAATGACAAAATCGTGAAAGCGAATATAAGTAGTCTCATTACTAGTAATTTATAACGTCACTAATAGTGACGTAAATAATCTAACAAAGTTGGTTAATTTAAGCTTAGAGTTCAACATTTTCGTTGACTTTTATCAAAACAGCCTTTTGGTTGTTCTTCCAGAGTGAGGCTCCAGTTATCAGGAAACCTCCATTTGAAGCGGGAATAAGGTTTCTTCCATAAGCCCCTTCCTCGTATCCAAGTTCGAAATTCAATTCATCCAAATAATCGGAACCATTGATCTTAAAAACACACATTTTATCAATTCCATCAGGAGTTGTTGTAAAACCACTTGCGCAAATAGACCCATCTGTTTGCTGTTGAACATCATAAAATTCTTCAGCTCCGTTGGAGTTATAGGTTCTTACATTTAAGGTATCTCGAATATTTGTGATGTTTAGGTTGAATACCATCCCTTGTTTTGCCCCGCCAATTGTTTCATATGACCCGGCAATCATCAAGTTTCCATTATTGTCTAAACTGATCGAATGCGCCGTTTGATTTTGATTATCACCATGAGTCAAAGCATCATCTTCAAGTAGCTGATTACTTAAAACTAACATATAGATCAACTTATTTTGATGGTTCGGGTAATAGGCTCCATCGAAACTCTCTGTAGTACCAACAATTAAATATTGACTTCCTTGAAAAGGGATTAAGTCAGACCCAATATCGCGATCAAAACCACCAAATTGGTTAGCAGCAACACTATCGCCTAATTCATCAATTTTTACTACCAAAACGTCGAATTCTCCAGCTGGATTTGTATTCCCCGCATTTGCAAGTGTCGTACTTCCAACTAAAACATATCCGCCATCATTTGCAGATACAATTTGAGTGGCTTCTTGATTCTCAAGACCCCCAAAAGTATTTTCCCATATTAAAGCACCATCAAAAGAAAATTTCGCTACTAAAATATCGGATGAACCTGTGGTATCGGTATATTTTCCGCAAACGACAATACTTCCATCATTTCCAAGTGTGATTCCATTGAATTCGTAATCACCAAAATTTGGGGTTAAGTAATAATCCCATTGCGTATTGCCGTATTCATTTGTTCGAAAAATCATTCCAGAGGTTTGAGTCTCAATTTGATTCGAATAACCTGCAACAAAATAGTCGGTATTGATTTCTATGACATCATTTGCAGAATTGTGGTATTGTGAACCATAGAACTTAACAAATGAGTCTTTCTGGGCTTGATCAAAATCTACTTTTTGACAAGAAAAAAGAACCAGAATTCCCAATACTGATATGTAGAAAGTCTTATTTTTCATCTTTTATTTTCCTATTTCCCTCCACTTTTGAATCCTTGTCTGCATTGGATTTTTTCTCTCGAAACTGTTTCTTTTTCTTCGGGATGTAGAAATTGAAATTATACCCAATTTTTAAGTAGAAATTATTCAAACCGAAATCATTTGTTACATAGTTGTACCTAAACAATAATTCATTGGTTCTTTCATTACTCAAATTAAAACGTTCATCTGGATTCGAAATGCTGTAAAGATTGTAATCATAGCCAAACTCCATTAAGATATTTCCCTTAGGAATTTTAATTTTCAATCCAATCATGGCAGTTGCCCAAGAATTCCATCTATTCCTAAGGTGTGCGGCATTTACAATTGCTCCTTTATCTGTAAACTGAGATCCATCCACAATCGATCTTGAAATGTCCAGATTTGAAGAAAATAAGAATCCGCCTCGAATTCCAACTCCAATGTATGGAACAACTTTAGCCTTCACTGATTTACGGATCATGAATTTGTAACCCAATGAAAGGTTCAAAGAGTTGACGGACTCGGTATAATTGTATTCCGATCTCGGTGTTCCACCATCCGGAGGGGTACCATCAGCATATTCAAAAAGGGTCGATGTTTCTTCAAATTTGTAACCTGAATATCCCAAATCCAAGAAAATTTCACCATCCCGATGAGGATGATAAGCCCCGAATAATTCTGCTGAAAACCCTGGTTTAACTTTGTAGGATGTACTCAAACTCTGATCTTCTGTATTGTGCACCCCATACTCATTGAAAACGGTTAATTGACTTAATCCAATTCCACCTTTTATTCCAAATGCAAAAATTGGGTAATTTCTATAAGATTCATGTAGGTCAATAAATTCTCTTCGATCTGTTTGTTCCGAAATTTCATATTCCGGATTGAATTTCAAAAACTTTACCATATAGGAGTTGGCACTGTCCTTGAAGCCTTGAAAAATATAGGAATCGATCAGTAACTTGTAGGCTTTTGTACGATTCTCTTTTTTCAGACCATTATTGTCCAAACAATCGCGAACCAATGAAGAAATAATTTCCACATTTCCACCTTCATAGGCCACCTCTGCTTTGTCAAGATTCACGAGGCAGGGATCAGTTTCCGCCTCGATAATCTGACCAAAAGAATGCCATGTAAGCAAAATGAATACTATGGATAGAATTTTATTCATTTAAATTTTCACAAGTTTTACGGTATGGAATATCCGATGCAACAAATCGTTTCCATTCCTTTTCTGTCATGTTTCTTTTAATCATCGTGCATAAATCCTTTGCCAAAGTTTTAGTCCTAGTTGGATATCTGGCAATTTTACCTGATGCAGATCCGCAATACAATTCCTCTCCATCAGGAGAAAAAGCGAGTGACCAAACCCAGTCATCTAAGTCTCTAAGTACAATTGGTTCAAGGTCTTGCTCCAGTTTTTGCATTTTAAAACTAAACAATCTTACGGAACCATCGAAACTCGCAGTTGCTAAAAACTCATCGTTTGGACTTAATTCCAGATCAGACACCCTTGCGGTATGACCAATCAAGTCAATGGTCTTTTCACCCGTCTTGGCGTTGTAAATGGAGATATGTCCTTCCATGTCTCCACAAACGAGATATTTACCATCCGAGTTGAAAATAATTTTTGTAATTCCTACTCCACCGGTATAACCAACACTGTTTTGTCTAAATTGATTTCCAATATCTACACTCATGATTTCACCCACATTTGAACCTCCAATAACCATATTGGTAGCTGGGGAATAATCGATGGTTTTCAATTCTGAAAGAAGTTCCAAAGACTTGATGTGTTCACCCGTTTTGAAGTTCCACATTTCCAAAGACGAGTTGGCGTGTGATACAAACAGAGCATCATTGTAAGCAACCATATCCCAGATACGACTATCGTTTTTTCGAATACTTTTGGATTCCCCATCTGGTCCGATGACAACAATTTTTCCGTTATTTCCTGATGCGATGATATGTCCATTCAAATGGAGAATTTCTGTAGGTGTAATCAAGGTATTTTCAGTTCCATCAGTAAAAACAAACTTGTTACTACTCATCACATTCATGTCCCCATCCCATTTTTTCATGGTTCGGTCAGACCCTAAAGTAATCAGCTGCTGAGTCGCTGGGTCCATCATAATATCTCGAATTCCCCCACGGTGACCTTGTGTGTGGTTATATCCTTTTTTATTGATTGCAACTAGAGTTGAGTATAATCCAGCATAGACATCTCCATGATGTTCCTCACCTTCATACTCCTCCACATACTGATAGGCCTGGAAAGCAAGTAATCCTTTTTGGTCGATGTCTTTATTCGGCTGCTGCGCTTTTACGGCCATGGACTGTGCAATCGAAAGCATTCTTAATCGATCTGCTCTGTCAGCTGCTTTATCTGCATTTTCTTTCTGTAGTAGTGCTTCATTCGCACTCTTTTTTGCCTTATCCGCATTTTCATTGGCTTTACGCTCATTTTCAAAGGCAAGAGTCAGGTTGGATTTTGCAATACCTGCTTGCTTCTCTGCTCTTAGTCTTTGTTTTTCGGCCTCTTTTAAGTTATCAAGTGCCTTTTGTCTTTCATTTTCAGCTAGTGCCGC
Organism: Bacteroidia bacterium; assembly: GCA_030427935.1. Classification (GTDB taxonomy): domain Bacteria; phylum Bacteroidota; class Bacteroidia; order Flavobacteriales_D; family Crocinitomicaceae; genus JAGQYP01. The sequence goes on from JAUICI010000001.1 coordinate 67,138, forward strand.
ATTTCTGTTGGCTTCCTTCTTGGCTTCTTCGGCCTGACCTAAAGCAATTCGGGCTTTTTCCGCTTCCAATCGAGCTTGTTCCTCACTTTCTTTTGCTGAAGCTCTTTGCTTATCCGCTTCCACTTTAAGGGTGAATGACCAAATCATCATACCCATTGCAAAAAGTGCTGCTAGACCGACAACCAAAGCAAATAACCGAGTTCTTCTCAGTGTCTTTTTCTGAAGTCGAACCTTATTCTTCTCCTCTTCCAAATATTCTTCCTCAGAGGAATCCAGATAAACAATAGCTCTTTCAAAAGCTGGATCATTACGAACGGCCCAAGCTTTTGTCGGGTGGTTTTTATCTCTCCAGTTGATTGCCAGCTGCAAATCTGGTGGTTTCAACAAACCGGTTTCTCCTTTCTGATACATCAAAGAGGACTCACAAAGTCTCAGGTAAAGTTCAACCGAATGGGTTTCTTCTTCTACCCAAAGAATCAGTTTATCCCAAATCCTCATTAAGGACTCATGGGAAATATCGAGGATGGTTTCTTTATTTTTATTTTCATCGGAATAGTTCAGGAATGTTCTACCATTACTCTGAAATATTCTTGTGATTTGATCGATCTTTTTAATATCACACCCAAGAATTTCTTTGATTTCTCCCAATGAGGACGGCCTACGAATTCCCCTGTTGTCATCTCCTTTTTCCGTCAAGGATTTGAACATCTTTTCACAAAGGATTCGATCATCATTGTCCAATTCATCAAATGCTTCATTCGCGTGAATAGACAAAGCAAACTCCATGGTTCCAATGGCTTCATAGTGAGCCACATCAATCGGTTCTTTTGTCGAATGGTGTCTTTCCCAGTTGTCCCAAGAACGCATTAAGGAGTGCTGCAAAATAGGTAATTGGTCATTCTTATCACCAACTTCATTTAGTAATCGGTGCAATAATCTCTTGGAAATATTCCCGCCTGCCACGGCAATTGGACCTTGAATCGCCTGAGCCAAATCATCTCGAGTCATCTGTGGAATTAGATAATGCGAGTTATTGATCAGACTTGTCAATTCTTGGTATTGCGAACAATCTCCGATAAAATCGGAACGCATGGTCATCACGAAATACAAAGGAAAATCTTCTTGTTTGACCGCATTTAAAATCAGCTTGATATAAGCTAAGGTTTCATTGGCGTTGTATTCACTTGTTTTATTGAATCTAAACAACTCCTCGAATTGATCAAGCAGAATTAAGATGTTCTTGGTTCGCCCAAATATTTTATAAACTTCACTAATTCCATTACTCGATCTTTTGAGGATGGAGTAAATTAATTTCGCTGTTCTGTTGTTTTGTTCTTCTGGCGCATAAACCGAGGCCATGTTAAGAGCCAAATTCCAAACAGGGTTGTTACCGGGTCTGGTTTTCACGATTTCCCAATCGGTTCCGGCCTTTGCAATGAAACCACCATGCAGAATTGGAATGATTCCACAAAACATTAATGATGACTTACCAGAACCAGAAGCTCCAAGCACGGCCACAAACTTATTGTTCGCCAGTTTGGCCAATACCTCCTCACTTTGTCCCTCTCTTCCAAAGAACAAATGACTCTCATCCGTTGTAAACGGACGCAGCCCTGGGAATGGATTAATGATCCTTTTATCCCTAGAATTGGTTTTGATATTTTGTTTAGTCTCGGGCATCTTTTACCGCCTTCAAAAAGGCTTTTACATTCTCTGCACTTGGATTGCTTGGGTCATCTTCTATTTCCATGAACTGAATCAATTCAAGTTGAGAAAAGTATTGTAGTTTATTTTTGGTTATTACGCCTACTAAATCAAATGGTCTTTGTTTACCTAGTCCATATGATTTCAAAATATCGTCTAACATGGACGACATCCAATGATTATTCTCTTCTGTATTAATGATTAAAACAGAACTTGCCATAAGCAAATTCTTTTTATGCTGATGTAAGAAATCCAATGAGTCGTCGAAACTATCAATGGCGACCAAATCAATACTTACATCTTCCAATTTTTTTCGAATGGCTTTGGTTTCAGTTTTGAAGTTTATTCCATTTATAATGTAGATGAGGTTTCCATGCATGTCAACCACATCATCTTTTCGATCCTTGCGATCTATTTTCTGAAATAGCTCCGATTTGAATTTTTCAATACCGCATTCAATAATTTCGGCCCCTATCAAATTATCTGGCTTCCGTTTTACCTTTTCAATTTTGATTTGTTGCCCTTTGGGTGGGTTTATATTGGATGGGATATAAATATATCTCTGAAAATCTTTGTTTTTTGAGCTGTAAGAAGAAGCAAGCTCATTTTGATAAAAGACTAAATCTTTCTCTCCATCTTCCAATGGTGTCTCCTTTTCACCAATAATGTGAATCGAAAAATCAGCTTTCCCTAAAAACGAATCGACTTCTTTTTTCACTTCTGTGCCAATCGAATGATCGGGTAATATTTCAAAACCTTTCTGTTCAAGTTCTCGAACAATAGATCTTCTATTTTCCATTTGGTCAAGCGACGTTTCGGCTACATAAACCACTTTTCCGTTTTTCTTCCCGTGATCATCTTCAAGCTGAAAAAGAACATCCGTAATGGTGTTCCAATAGTGCTTGTCGAATAACTCATCGTCTGTCAGCTTTTTCTTTGAAGAAAGATCGTAATAGAATCGATTTCTAATGGGTTCTTGATTCGGCTCAAAATTGACATAAAAATTTTTCGAATCCGGTTGAATTTTTTCCGTTTTCTTCCCTTCGGGAATAATAAAAATCTTGATATCTGAATCAGATTCTTGCTCTGAAACAGCCACTTGATCTGCGCTGAATTTAAGACCCATCGAATACTTAAGATCCTCCGCAAAGTCTTTATTTACAGCATTCCCACTTCCTGAACCAGGAATAGTTGATATGAATATCTTCTTTATCAAATATTTAGAACCATTAGATTCGTATTCCTATTACGAGAATATCATCTAATTGTTCCAAATTTCCGATCCAATCTTTAAGAACTTTATCGATTTCTTGCTTTTGATCGGTCATGGAAAGACCCTGAATTGAGAGCAGTAAGTTTTTAAAGTTTTTGTATTTGAATTTCTTCCCTTTTGGTCCTCCAAATTGATCTGGGAATCCATCTGAGAAGATGTATATGGTATCACCTGTTTGTATGTCTATTTTATGGTTTTCAAATTTGTGAAGATCCTCACCATAAAAGCCTCCAATTGCATTTCTATCAGCTTGATATTCCAATAATTCACCGTTTCTAATTAGGTATAGGTTGTTATTGGCTCCAGCATATTCCAATACTTTATTTTCCTTATCGATCCCGATTAAAGAAATATCCATTCCATCACGCACACTTGTTTCGCCCTGTTCCTGACGCAAAGTTTGAGTTACCCCATCATTCAAAGCATTCAAGATTTCATTTGGATGCTGAGATTTTCGAACATTTAGAGCATAATGTAGTTGGTCGTTTCCTACGATGGACATAAATGCACCCGGAACTCCATGACCTGTACAATCAACAGCGGCTATATACTTGTAGTTTTCATTGTCGCTTGCCCAGTAGAAATCTCCTGAAACTATATCTTTTGGGATATAGAATATAAAGTGATCTTCAAACAATTCTTTTACATAATTGTCTGGCGGAAGAATGGCTGTTTGGATTCGTTTTGCATATCGAATACTATCTTCAATATCTTTTTTCTGAGCCATGATAGCTTCTTTCTGCTTTTCGATTTCCGCAGTTCTTTCTTCTACTTTACGCTCCAAGCTTTGGTAATAATCTTCCAATCTCTCCACCATCAAGTTGAATTGCTTTGAGAGTTTCGTGATTTCATTATTTCCCTCGATTTGAGCCCTTTCGTAGAAGTTTCCATCCGTAACTTTAGAAACGTGATCCACCAATTTTTTAATCGGGTTGGTGATCACTTTCGTTTTTCTGAAAATAAGGAGGATTACAATCAAAATAGTGATAACAAAGACTACTACATTTTTGATCAAAGACCATCTTCTAGCATGGATGTATTCTGAATTATCAGAAATAATACGAATTACGGCTACATCGTAAAGATCCGAGTTTTCGCGTTTAATTGGGATATAATCAAAACGCATGAATTTGCCGTCAATGGATTTTTCTACCATTTTAGCTTCATCAGAGTTGAATAGACCCGAAATCAAATCTTTGTCTTCAAAAAACTCTTCTTTTCTGTTCAGCGAGTAGTATTGATCATTGTCGCCGAAAAAGAAATCCACCGCGTGTAAACCGGATTTGTTTTCATAAAAATTATTCAGAAGGTCTTGGGTGTTTTTCTGAATTTGATTGGCTTTGTCATTATATACACCAATCTGTACCACATATTTATGATCTTTTGTTGCCTGATAAGTATACTTTCTAAGCTTTTTCGTGGTCATCTCCACCGTGAAACTCTCCGGGCGAAATTCAAAATCTTCTCGGGTGGAAGTTATGAAGTCTTTCAATGTTTCACTGATATCGAAAAGGTTCCGATTCAAATCTTGCTCATAGGTTGTGTTTACAATAAAACCTTCAGCATTGATGATGTAAATCTCTTCTTTCGTGGGATCCATGCCCAGTTTAATCCGAACGGAATCCAAATTTGCAGTTTCGATACTGTCTGTATTCTCAAAGATATTTCCAACAAGGTACTCAGATAAGATTTCTAACTGACCATCAACTTCTACTTCCACTTGTCTTAACTGTCTATCTTGAGACTCAAGAACGGTTTCAATATTTGCTCGAAGTTCTTTATTGGATTGTTCGGTGTGTGTTTGGTAGATGTCTGAAACTTCCCAGAAGTTAATCAGTGCTAGGGTAATCAAGGCAACAACAACAGGCAAAATAATATTCAGGATTAACTGCCTGAATATAGTTGTAGTTTTTTGTCTGTAGTTCTTAGTCATGGGTACACTTAAGTGTACAAATATAAGAGAATTTTGGTAGGAAAAATATTTCGCTTATGCCAAGCTCTCATTTGAAAGCAAAAACTTCAAAAATTGCTGATCGCCAGCGAGTTCGAATAAATTTTTTCGATCCAAAGAAAAACTGTGAATGACTTTTTCTTGGGTAATTTCTTCAGCCGGTATTACAGCATCATTTTCAAAGTCAAAATACACTTCGATGTTTTCGACATATCGGTTGTTGACATGAGCGGATAAGATCCCAAAATGATCGAAATCCAATCCTTCAAGAATCTCCATTTCCATTAATTTGGAGAATTTATAGGAAACGAGCTCGGTAATATCAGATGGCACATTGATGTAAAACATTTTCTTCTCATTGGCGCGCATCCGTTTTACAAGTTCATTATAATGTTCGGTAAAGTAGTTGTAAAGAATAAAATGAATGGTTTCCCGAATCGAATAAGTCGGATTATAAAAATGCGCTTTCAATAAGGCTACATTTGATAAACTTCCAAAATGATTCAAAATGGCAAATGCGATGATATTGTGATTTAAAAAGCGAATATCACGCTTGCTAATCATGTCAATCACATTTTCCTCATTGATGTTTTCTAGAGGAAAATAATCGGCAATTCGGTTGATTTTTTCTTTTGGGCTGTATTCCTCAAAATATACGGTCACCAATGGCTTTATCGAATCCTCCAGTAGCATATCCATTAACTCGAGGGACATTTCAGTTCCTTCAAGTGTATTCAAGTCAAAGTTCTCTTGGGCTCTTTTGAGCATAGATCGTTCATAAATCAGACTTAGAATATCAAAAATTACGATTCGATCATTGGCGATCTGCTTTTCAAAGATTTTGTAAAGTTCTTTATGCTCGGTTTTATTTAAGTTTAATTGCACGACCAAATTCCAACAAGCAATTTCCAGTCGTTCTTTTACGATACGAACTAAGGTATCTTTGTCTTTTTCTTCTTGATGACCAAGAGCAGAAAGTTTAGAAATGGCGATATCAACAAGCCTTGGATTCGTTCTGTGATAAACACCTCTTAAGAAGTCAATGGCATCAGGACTTTTAATTTTTGCAGCCAATTCAATTAAATCTCTTTGATAGTCAAATGTCGATGAAGAAGCATCGAATTGATATTGTATTTGAGGAACGGTATTTAATTTACGATCGCCAAGAATACTGAATATAATCTGTTTGAATTTGGCGTGCTTGAGGTTCTCAACCAACAAAGCATTAATAGCAGGGTCGTCGTATTTCTTAGCAACCAAAATAGCTTGAAATTTAATCTCATCTGAAGGTGATTTGATTAAGTTCAAAAGTAAAGGAATGAAGTCATTGTTTTTGTGATAATCGATATACTGCAGAGCTCCATGGATTTGATCATCATCGAATGAGTTAATCATATCACTCAAAACGTTATAGGAATAATTGGCCAATCGAATTTTTTCTTCAGTTTGTTTCTTTTTAGATAAAAATAAAGGATTCACGGTTTGAATGATTCGACTAAAAAAGGGGCTCAAGGATCCCGATCGGTCTTGGATCATGGATTCTACTGTTTGAACATCATCTTGAAGCTTTAATTCCACATCTGATTGTGCAAGCGCATTTCGGTAGTGCTTGTATAAGTAGAAAGTTACGATGATCCATAAGCCTAAGATCCCAACCAGAACATAAACAAAGTGAATGGGCTCTGTAAAGATTAATGCGAGTCCGGTTAACAACAAACCGGAACATACAGCCGAAATTTCATTCACAACACCATCAATTCGAGCTTGAGCATCGTACTTAATGTTTGTATCCAAGGAGTGATATAATAATTTAAATGCCGGAACTTCCAATCCCGATTTCAATGCATTTGAAAGTAATCTTCCCAGGGCAATCAAAATAAAGAATAACATGAACCCGGATGATTCAACTTCTGATACATTGGTGGTGTAGGAAAGAATATTAACACCAACCAGAATGGCAATCAAAAGGAAAGGAAGAATCAGTAAAGTCACCTTCAGACCATACGTTTTGATCAATCTGTTGTAGACGAATGTTTTAATCACCAAAGTCACAATCATCATGGCCAAAGTGAATTGAGCGAAGAACAAAGCAAAATCGGCACTGGATTCGTATTGTTTCTCAGTAGTAGCAAGGAAAATAAACTGAACGAAAAAGGCTACAACCATCGACAGTCCTACAAATAAGGACATGAAAAGAAGGTATTTATTTCGAACTAAATTAACCTTTTTCGATTTCGATTTTTTCGATTTTATTGGTGCTAAATTGGCATTCGTAACTACTTTAAGTCTGAGAATTCTAAATTGAATTAAGGTAGCTAAAAAGACAAAAGCTCCTGAAACCGTAACCAAATCTTTTACTTTCGGTGTAAAACCAAAAACAGCTGGAATAATTGGAATTGCAGCTGAAGAAAGAATGACGCCGATAATCAAACCAGAATCGATAATACCAAATAGTCTTTTTCCTTGTCTTAATGTAAAAATTCGATTTGCCAATCCCCAGAAACCGAGAATTGCTAGAATATTCAAAGGACCAAAGAAGATAAACAAAGTATAAATGGCAACTGGATCTGTCGAGAATTCAAATAATAATCGAATAGAAACGGTTGCAATACTGATGAAAATCAGATTCAATACGGATAGACTGGAAAACTTTAGATATTTCTGAAGTTGGGAATAAATAAAAGTTGTCGCAATACCAAGAAGCCCTGAAAACACATAAGCTTGTGGAATGAGCTTGTCCCCAAACTCCTCGATAAATAAGGAGTGTGCCGCAACATCATAGGTTCCTACAAAGATACCAAGGAAGACCGACTGGAAAATAAGCCAGAATACAATCCTCACCTCACTTGGTGAGACATTGAATAATGTTATGAACAATTTCCTAATCAACTCTTTATTAGTTTATCAGCATAAGAATACGAGAAAAATAAAAAAAAGATATATGAAACCTTATTTTAGTTTCATCGTTCTAATAATCTCAAGTCCTTCAAAGACTTATATATGTTTATAGAAGAGTCAAATAATAGACCCGAAATCATGAAAAGACGTGAACGCGTCTTTTTAATTATGGCTGGAATTTTTCTGGGATCGCTTACGATGCTGAATATTCTGGGTACTTCTAAGTTTATCGACTTTTCTTTTCCAGTAGGAGATCTTCAAATCCCATTCATCTTTGCAATTGGGGTTTTGCCTTATCCAATTACTTTCTTGTGTACCGATTTGATTTCAGAATTATATGGGCATAAACGGGCCAACCTGGTTGTTTGGGTTGGATTGTTTTTGAACTTATGGGTGTTCTTTATCATGTGGGTTGGTGGTGTCATGGATCAACCGGTTGATTTAAATGAACATGGATTAATCCCCGTAAGTGCGGAAGAAGTTGGGAGAGTAGAAGTGCCGCAACAATATGCCTTTTATTATATCCGAAGTTTGACGAGGGTTTCCGTTTTTGCGTCCATGATTGCTTATTTGTTGGCTCAATTTACGGATGTTAAAGTCTTTCACTTTTTTAAAGATTTGACAAAAGGAAAGCATTTGTGGTTGAGAAATAATGCTTCTACAATGGTGTCGCAAATGGTCGATTCTTTAGCCGTAATTTTCATCACCTATGCGTGGGCTTCTTATGCTTTACCTTTGGATTATAATCAACCCATATTCGGACAATTACTGACCTTGGTTTTTAGTTCTTATGTGTTTAAGTTAGTTGTTGCTCTTTTAGATACGATTCCATTCTATCTGCTTACAAAATGGCTAAGTAAATATCTGGAGATCAATCCGAATGCTAACTATACGGAACAGTCTAAGGAGATTGAAGAACAAGAAGAAACGAAGAGCCTGGAATAGCCAAAAGAAATCAGAAAACAGACTTCAAGTTTGTCTGAAATCTGCTATCTGAGTTCTTACAATCTCTAAATCAATCCACTTTCGAATCGATAATTCTGATTGGTGCAAGGCTTTTTAGAATATGGATTTTTTCATATTCTTTTTCCTTGTGCTCGATTAAATAATCATAGGAAGTTCCGAAATAGTGAAAAGCCAATTCATTTCGAATTTCGTGAACGACTTCCTGAATATCCGACTGAATCTCCACATAGGGCCCATATTCCGTTTTGAGTTCCGCATCAATCTTGATCACAGCGCTTGAATCCAAGCACAGATAATTTGGGTATTTCTCGCTGTTGATCCATGAAGGATGAAGATTGGAAGCCTTCCCCATGGGAGAATTGGATAAATAGAATTTGCGCAATTCCTGCTTCAACATTTCATGATCGGAAGCGGATCCCTCAACCATCAGTTGATTGTCATTGTTGAGGTGGATAAAGAAGACGTCTTTATCGGGAACAGCCCTATTTTTTATCCCTTCCACTTTCGCTGGTAGGTTTCTCAAATAACCTTTATCTTTTTCTATGGTGGTACTCACCAGAAAAAAGATCAGTAACAAAAAGGCAATATCTGCCATGGACCCCGCATTGAGGTCGAAATTTTTACGATTCATAATAACAAATTTTAAATAATAACATTTGTTAGAATGCAAACCTTGTGCCGAAGATTTTGTGACTGTATTTAGTAGTTCATTTTAATAGACTCCTTTCAGTGCTCGAGGAGGAAATTGGAAGCATTTGCCCTTGAAAACATAATAAATGGAGATTTGAGTGCTGATATTTTGAAATCCTATATTATTGTGAAATACTTCAAATCCGTCTTGAACCTTTGGGTTATCAAGGCGAAAGAAACTATAATGATACCCTACAGTGAGCATCAATTTAATCCCAGGCTGACAAAAGCGATAAGCCATTCCAATTTCAGCTTGCCCTCCGAGGTCCAACTTAAACATGTCTTCCGTGGTGTTATGATTTCTTTGGCCAAGATATGAGACATCCGCTTTATAATCTATACGCATGTTTGAATTCAAGAGAAATGCAAAAGCAATATTTAGATTAATAAATCCAGTTAAGCCGTGTTTTCGATCACCAAGAATAAATGAATTTTTGAAGGGGACAGTTAAATAATTATAGTTGTAATAATAGCTCGCATAACAGTTGCCGTAGGCTAAATTCCCATTAAGGTCTTTAAGTATCGCATCATTAATATTTCCGTGGGATCGCTTTTCATACAAAAGATCCAATCCAAAAGCATAGAATTTTTTGGGTTGATACCAATAGGATAGTCCAATATGAAAGCACTGACCCGGCTCCCGTTGTCCGGTACCACTCATGCGATTCATATTGTAGTTATAACCGCAACGAATACCGATCATTTGTCTTTGTCCAAAAAGCAAAATAGGGAAAAATAGAAGCAAAAAGGCAAATCGTTTCAGCATAAGTTAGGTCTTTACACTAAAACAAAGGAAAGGAAGTAAAAGTTACTTTTCCTTAAGAATTATACCTGTTTTGTTCTCTTTCTTCATCATTTTAATTCCGTATTGAAAACTCAAACCAAAAACGGGTCCGTAGAAGTATGTTCTTCTTTCTTCAAAATGATACTGATAATGAGCATACGAACGGTAAATATTTGGAATAATGTCATGGAAAAATTTGAAATAAACCCCTAGTTTAAATTGGTCTTTTATAAATCCTCCGAAACCTAATTCTCCTTGCGCGTAAATATTAAATCGACTTTCATCATTAGTGGTTTCAACCAAAACGACTTCTTTCGGAAATTGATCTGCTTTGTACTCTTTCGTATATCTGTGATTAGCATTAACTAATAGTTCTGGCGTTACTCCAAGTTTAATATGGAAATAGAATTTATTCCCCCAACTTAGACCTAAATTTAAAGGAATGCCAATGAAATTTCGATTATTTCGACTTTTGATATAAGTGTCTTGATTAATATCGTGGTCATAGCGAAGATAGTTACTTTGTCGACCTTTATTCATATACATGAGACCCGTGTTAAAGAATAAGATTTTCTTGGTCTGATAGGTATAACTTAGACCAATTTCAAGACCACTTCTTTTGTATGGATTATCACTGGCACTACTTGTATTCGGGAAAGAAAGAACATAACCACTTTGAACTTCCAATAAATGATCTTGGGTTTTTGCTGAATTTGTATAAATCAGAACCAAAATCAAAACGCAAAAAAACTTCAAAAGGTACATAGGCATGTTTAGAAGCAAAAATTTCCTGCAAGTTACTCTTCTTTCAGATACAATTCCTCATAAATATCTTCCTTTTGTTCTAGTTCTTTCTTTTTCTTTTTGAATTCATTGATGGGTTTTTTCGACAAAGCGACTTTAAAACCAAAACTAAATTGGAATCCCCAACCCCCAATTGCCGTGGTACTTGAATAATTTGGATTGTCAAATTCAGCCTCTAAAATGGGGCTTTTAAAATGTTGATAGATCAAAGCTGAAGCATAAAGGAGGAATCGTTTTTTGATGATATATCTCATTCCCATTTCAAGTTGACCCATAATCCCAACGCCTTTTCCTTTTTGAACTTTAAGCTGATATCTTTCGTGATTTGGATTGACAACCAAATGACGATAATAAGCATTGCCTCCCAATGCAAATGTTGGCCCAAGTCCACCGATTATGAAGCCTCTGAACTTTTTTCCAAAATGCCAACCAAATTTGAAAGGAAGAGAAATGAAGTGAATATTGTAATCTGCAGTATGTTCTTGAGTAACAAAATAGGGGGTTCCAGACGGATATGTAATGGTATCTGGAATAGTTCGATTACTATCTCCTCGGATATAGGCAAAATTATTCTGATATGAGGTGTTATTATATAAAATGTCGAAACCAAAAATGGCTACATTTCGGTAGTTCCATTCATAGTTTAGGCCTGCTGCAAAACTCGGCATTCTCTCATATCGGACGAATTCAGATTTTGGAAACCCCATAAAATTATAAGCACCCTGAATGCCTACCCAATGGTTTTGACCGAATGAAAGTAATGGAATAAAAAGGTATATAAACAGGTGTTTTCTCATTCTTCTTCTAGTTCAGGTTCTTTAAATTTCTTCTTTGGTTTCAGCTTAGACCAATTATTTTCAATATTGAAAGAAAGGCCAACTAAAACCGACGCATATTCATATCCAATCGTCATTGGAATATCATTTTGGTTTGTTGGCAAATCCAAAGTAAATTGATGTTTCAAAAAAGAACGATCATAATTGACCGATAAGAAAAGTCGTATTTGATCCTTAAAACAGTAACCTGTTCGGGCTTCGGCATTCATTCCGACATCAAAAGGCATTTTCACTTTTGGTTTTAAAATGTGATTTGTAGCATTCAATTCATATATAAATTTACTTGAAAGAAATACGGTTGCGGAAAAACCAAATAAGAACTGAGCAAAGTATCTTTCACCTACATTAATTCCGACTTTAACCGGAATTGATAAATGATCCGTGTTGAAAGCCATATTTACTTTGGTATTTGGATCTAAAAGAACCGAGTATAGGTATCCGCCCTTACTCACAAAAATTAGATCCGAGTTTACAATCAAACTATTGTTGCGCATGTAGGTGTAACTTAATTCCATAGAATATGAAGTCATACCTCGAGCAGGATCGGGTATAAAAGAGGACAAATTTTGTTCAGGTAACGAAACTCCTGCAAAACTAAAAGCAACTCCTCCATGAGCTCCAAACCAGTGCTTATGCGTTTGCCCAAAACATTGGCTTAGAATAAGTAAAAAGATTAGGTAAATAATTTTCATCGTTCAAAATAGGTCTCCTATTCTAAACAACGAAAAGTCAAAAAAATTACATTTTTTGCTAAAAAAGAAGTCTAATTCGTCGAAGGACTATACTTCTCCAATTGCTTTTTCTTGATTTTTTTATGCAGTCTGAAGGACAAGCCTATGGCTCCATGAATCCCTTTAAATCTTGCCGTTCGATAGCCCTCGGTTGGTGTACCGTTTTCGATGGTTTGCATGGGGAGTAAGTGTTTGGTTAAGCTTTGAGAATAACCAGCGGTGAAGGTGAGCAATACATTTTCTCCTAACTGCCCCCCAATCCCAATTTCACCAATCCAAGCCAATTCAAAGTTTTTAATATTTGTCCAATTATCCCATGATGAGGCCTCAATACCGTTTCCTTGTAGATTTGGCGTCCAATCAGCTCGATTGATAATCGAATAGGATGGGATGAGTCCAGCGGCCATTACAAAGAAGAATTTGCCACCTAGTCGAAAACCAACTTTAATTGGGACACCCACTTTATGAAAATCATAGGAATAATTGCCAGTTGTATCACTATTTGCAGTGGCATCATTGGCGTTGATTAAGATCGGTTCATTATTCAGTCCAAACCCTTTTCGATCATAGCGCAATCCAATATTGAAATAAAACCACTTTTCCGGAAAGTACTGATAATTCAATTCACCAAAATACAAATGTTGTGGATCCATTTCTCCTGAAGTTCCACTTAAAATATTGGCGCTAGAATAGGTATAACCACCATTGAAGCCAAAATAATGTCCTTGCCCAAAAGCAAAGACCGACAAAAAGGCGAATAAGAAAAGTAGCTTTTTCATAATCAAGTAAATAATCGAATTACAAGTAGTAAAGCGGAAATTTACGAGTTTCTTGTTCAAAAGCAAAACGGTTGCATGTTGGTTCCGATTTGCAATCGGGCACCCATTTGCACACCTAAAAGAAAAAAGGTAGCTCTACGCTTAGAACCACCTTTTAAAATTATACACGAAAAAAACTACTCTGACTAACTAAATGCCAAAAGCGTGCCAAAAATTGGAAACCCCCTGTTTATACGAGTTTGTTCGTGATTAAATATTGTGCTATTTGTACCGCGTTTGTTGCAGCTCCCTTTCTTAAATTATCGGCTACAATCCACATGTTTACCGTATTTGGATTTGTAAAGTCTTCTCGAATTCGTCCTACAAAGACTTCATTCTTTCCTTTCGCATATTTAGGCATCGGATAGGTGTTGGTATCCGGATTATCCTGCACAACCACGCCTTCTGTTTCATGCAAAAGCTTTCGAATTTCTCCCAAATCTGGTGTCGAAGCGAATTCAATATTCACAGCTTCCGAATGTCCACCTGAAACCGGAACTCTAACAGCCGTTGCCGAAACATTGATGCTTTCATCTACGATCTTTTTTGTTTCTTTTGTCAACTTCATTTCCTCTTTGGTGTATCCATTATCCTGAAATACATCACAATGAGGCAAACAATTCATGTCGATATCATAAGGATAAACTTTCTCGGCATTCTGACCAGCCCTTTCTGCCTCCATTTGATCAATAGCCGCTTTTCCCGTTCCCGAAACCGATTGATAAGTCGAAACAATGACTCTTTTTACGCCATATTTCTTATGAAGTGGAGCCAAACACATCACCAATTGAATCGTGGAACAATTTGGGTTGGCAATAATCTTATCTTCTTTCGTTAATAATGAACCATTAATCTCAGGAACAATCAATTTCTTATCTGGATCCATTCTCCAAGCGGAAGAATTATCAACCACAGTGCAGCCTACTTCTGCAAATTTTGGTGCCCACTCCAAGGAAGTAGATCCACCTGCTGAGAATATGGCAATATTCGGTTTCATGTCTACTGCAGTTTGCATGCTTACAATTGGGTATTCCTTGCCACGATAGCTAACCATTTTCCCTACACTTCTCTCTGAAGCTACAGGAATCAATTCTGAAATTGCTACTTGATATTCTTCCAGAACTTTCAACATTTCTGTTCCGACCATTCCGGTCGCACCAACTACAGCTATTCTCATCTTTTAAAATTTTGTCAAAAATATTATATTTCTAACAACCATTTAAATCAACCATGCGAATATTCATCACACTGATCTGCGGATTGGTTATAAATTTCACTTGGACTCAGCTTCAAGATGATTTTAGTTCAAATGCTACATTCCCCAGTTCATGGGGTGGGCAGACAGCAGATTTTCAAATTCAAAACGAAAGTTTGCAATTAAATGCGGCTTCTGCTGGAAATTCGACAATCTATTTAGCGCCTTCATTTTTTTATTATTCGGAAACGGAAATTCGATTAAAAATTGATTTATCCTTTTCTCCATCCGGTAATAATCGCTTAAATCTGTTTATTTTTTCTGATTCGGTTAATGTTCTGAATGCGCAGAATGCCTTTTATGTTCAATTCGGTGAATCGGGTTCGAATGATGCTGTTAGTCTAAGAGGAATTTTTGATGGTCAGGATTTGGAATTGATACGTGGATTAGACGGGCGAATCAGCTCATCTTTTGAATTGGATTTGAAACTTATCTGGTCCGATTCTTTGATCCAAGCAGAACTTTGGAATTCCTCTTCAAACTCCTACGAAACCGAATGGACTTATATCGATACCAATTATAGAGAGCCGAATATTCTGAGTTTAAACTGTAATTACACAAGCTCAAATAGCAACAATTTTGCCTTCGATGATCTTTATTTAGGCCCGAT
Source organism: Bacteroidia bacterium (assembly GCA_030427935.1). GTDB lineage: Bacteria > Bacteroidota > Bacteroidia > Flavobacteriales_D > Crocinitomicaceae > JAGQYP01. The sequence goes on from JAUICI010000001.1 coordinate 82,458, forward strand.
CGAATACGACACGATTCCACCAGCTATTTCAGGTATAGAGACCATGGACAGCACAACAATTCGAGTTTATTTTGACGAGCCGATTGATACGACAAATTTCAATTTGAGTTGGATTGATTTGAATAATCCTAATCAACAAGAACCCATCCACTATTTCTACGAAAATGGCGCACTAGATCTTACTTTTCCCCAATCATTTTCAAATGCTACATGGTCGACAATTCAATTTGACACCATAAAGGATTTGGAGGGAAATTCAATTGATTTGGATACCACATTTCATTTGATTTATGGGGAAACAGCCACTTATCAGGATATTGAAATTACTGAAATCATGTCAGATCCCAGTCCACCTCAATTTTTACCGGAATGCGAATATGTGGAGATTTACAATGCATCCTCTAAGATTATCAATTTGAAGGGTCTTCATTTTGCGGATGCCGGAGACACCAACTTAATCGATTCCAATGTTTTTCTCTTCCCAGAAACTTATTTTTTATTAGTTGATCCGGCTTATTTGGATTCATTTTCGATTCAAAATAAATTGGGAATCGACTTGCCTTCACTCAATAATTCTGCTGATTGGATTGCTTTGCTTTCCATGGATTCAAGTTTAATCGATTCCGTGAATTATGCCAGTAGTTGGCATGAAAGCACTAAAGACGATGGAGGGTTTTCCTTAGAAAAGGCGGAATTGGGATTTAGTTGTGGGTCATCAAATTGGTTGTCAAGTCAAGATAGTTCAGGTGGCACTCCGGGACTACCCAATTCCATTTATCAATCTGATTGGAATACGTCTTTCCAACTAGTGGATTGGGAGGTTCCACATGGCAATCAAATCCAACTGTTTTTCAACAAAAACATTGAAGACGCCCTCCAAGGAGCACAAATGAGTTGCAATTTTTATTTGGTATCCTATTCAGCTTCCAATAATGAATTGAACTTGAATATTGGACAAGAAGCATTTGCCGGTGATCTGGTGGAAGTTGAACTTATGAATTTAATCGATTGTTTTGGAAATCAATTAGACACCAATATTCAATTTGAAGTTCCTTTTTCAGCGGGGATAAGCGAACTTTTGATAAACGAAATCTTGTTCGACCCAGAATCGGGCGGGTCTGATTTTGTGGAATTGTACAATTCAACCGAGAAAACAATTGATCTGAGTGGACTTATTCTTGCAAATCGAGAAAATGATACCATTGCAAATAGAAAATCTCTCGTGTTCCATAAGTTTTTGCTCCAACCTGAAGAATACTGCGTAATTTCGAAAGATTCAAATTGGCTTAAAAACGTTTTTGAAACGGATATAGGTCGTAAATTTATTCAGATTTCTTCACTTCCTTCTTTTCCAAATGATTTTGGCTCAGTCTTATTAGTTAATGATCAGGATGACATTATTGATGAGGTCAATTATACTCAAAACATGCACTATCCATTGCTAGAAGATTTCGAGAATAAATCTTTGGAACGAATCACCTTTTCCGCCCCATCTCTTGATGCAAATAACTGGAACACGGCAAGTGGCAATACTAATTTTGGAACTCCGGGTTATCAAAACTCTCAATTCATTGACTCCACCTATTCAGGTAGTCTTAGTTTAAGTTCGGATCATTTTTCCCCTAATAATGATGGCTTGAATGACAATCTGAGTATTGGATTGGAGGTTTACATGTCATCAATCGTACATCTGAAAGTCTTTAATATGCTAGGACAAGAAATTATTAAGCTTATTGATGCAGAATACCTTAGTGGCAATTATTCTACTGTTTGGGATGGGAAGGACTCAAACGGTAATCTGTGTAATTCTGGGATTTATATTTTTCACCTTCTATTAATTTCAGATGGTGGAAGAAAATCTAGTAAAAGAAAAACGGCCTACCTAAAAAGATAGACCGTTCATTTCTATTTTAGTTTCATTCCCGAACTATTCGGGTTATTGGTTTTTACATTCTTCGTTGGCTTTGTACCACCGGAATTCTTCGGAGTTATGGTTTTATTCTGAACGGGCTTATTATTGGATTTATTCCCACCGGAATTGTTTCCTTTTCCACCAGAATTATTCAATTTATAATCATTGCTTTTTCCTTTGTTATTTCCTCCACTTTTTCCGCCGTTATTTCCTGGAGGTAATCCCATTGGATTCGAACCAAGGTCATATTGAACGATTCTAAAGTCGGAATGTGTTCCAGCTTGATTCGTTCCCGTAACATGAACATTATAAACGCTATTAGCATTGCTTAAACTTAATGGTAAGCTGAAATCCATTTTACCATTTCCAAAGTTTCTTTGGTAATTTGTGATTGTTTGACCATTTACCTTAAAGATAACTTGATTTGCATTGGTTACATTTCTTACAAAACCTTTCACCACATATCCTTTTCCGGCTACAAGTTTTGGACTTGAAGTTGGACTTGTAAACACTACTTGAGGTGGGTTTACAGTTACCGGTGGATTGTAAATGATGATAGCTTTATCCATGTCACTTCCATCTTGATTCACGGCTGTAATACGCACATTATTGTTACCTGGAACTAAACCAGTGTAGAAAGTCAAGATTCCAGAAGATGGGCTATAATTGAAATTCGAAATCGTACTTCCGTTAAACAATACCGTAATTTGAGAAGCAGAAGCGACATTATCAATAATCGCCTTGATGGTCATTCCACTATTTGCCGTATTGTAAGGCGAATTGTTTGGATTTGTTATGTCCACTTCCGGTGGGTTGGACTGCTGAATCGGATTGTAAGTCACGTTAAATGTTTTCGTGTCTGACCCACATTGATTCTGAACAATCATTTCAAAATTGTTAACACCACTGCTTAAATTCACTGTGGAATTAAACGAGTTGGTAACAGCATTGTAAATAAAGTTGATGTTCTGTCCGTTCTTTTTAAACTGAATATTATTAGAATTCTGAATGTCGGATATCGATGCACTCACAACAAAATTCGGATTGGTCACCGTTGATGAAACCAAAGTCGGATTGTTCATCGTGATTATCGGATTCTGACATGGACTATGATATATATTCCAAGTATAAGTCGCATTACCACAGTTATTATTTGCTGAAACAATGACTGAATTGTTACCAGTGTTTAGCGTTAAACTACCAATCAACATTTTTGTTGCATTATCAAAAGTGAAATTCACATTCTGACCATTCAACTTCAATGTCATATTTGATGAATTGGTGACATGCGCAATACTGGCCTTTACAGTTATGTATTTGCTTACACTTGAGAAAGTTCCAATACTTGGATTGATTGGAGCAATCGTTGGAGGGAAACAAGGATCATTCGGCTGATTGTAAATGATGAAAGTCGTTGCGGATGATCCACCACATGAATTGGTTGCTTCAATTTGTACAACATTGGTTCCTGGATTCAAACTAATGGATTTCGTCAGAATTTTAGTTGAGGTGTTGAAGCTGAATGAATTTATCGGCACACCATTCACTCTTAAGGTAATGTATTGTGAATTCGCAACATTCAATAATTGAGCTTTCAAACTGTAAGTGGAAGCATTGGTTACGAAATTGCTTGTTGCCGGATTCTGGAAAGAAATGACAGGCTTATTACATGGTGTAACAACTGGATTGTAAACAATCATAGCTGTTTTCATGTCGCTTCCAAATTGATTCGCAGCAGAAATTTCAAAGATATTATTGCCTTGATTCAAAGTGGCATTCATAGTCAATTGCTTGGTACTCGTATTGAAAGAATACAAGAATGGACTCACCACCATACCATTTTTCCTCACCTGAACTTGTGACTTACTATCTACATTAAGTATGGTAGCCGTTACGAAGTGATGATTAACATTTACACTATATGGTGAATTGAAAGGACTTGTAATCGTTACCACAGGAGGGTTTCCTTGCATCAATTGCTCATAATTGATGATGGTCTGCTCTGTATCGGTTCCAGCACTATTAGTCCCTTTCACTTGGATTACATTATTTCCTAATGCCAAAGTAATTGGGAAAGTGATGACCTTCGTGATCGAATTAAAATTAAAATTCGGATATGGATTTCCATTAACTGTCACTTGGATCTGACTGGAATTGTCAACATTTAATACCGATCCTGCTACATTAAATACATTGGTATGCACCGTCAATGGATTTATACTTGGATTTGAATAATTCACAACTGGTGGAGCTGCGGAATTAATTTCTTTCAAGATGATTGTTGTGTTTTTCGAATCTTGACCTGCATTATTTGTAGCAGTAATCTCGAAGATATTTGCCCCATTAATCAAAGTTGAAGAGAATGTCATCAATTTCGAAGAAGGAACGAATGTAAAGTTTGTTGTCGTAACGCCATTTATCTTCAGCACAATCTGACTACTCGATTGAACATTTTCAACCCGTGCAATTAGATTGTAATTTGGAGCAAAAACGGTTTCTGGATTCGTATTAGGATCAATGAAGTTAACTACAGGAGGTAACTCAACTTGAGGATTGCTCTTGATGATTACAGTTGATTTTGCATCATAACCAGCCTGATTCGTACCAGATACTTCTATTACATTATTTCCATTGTTCAGATTAACTGCAAGATCAACCGTGTTCGTAGCACTATTCCAATTAAAGTTGGTTGTGATTTGACCATTCACTTTAACTCCAATATCAGATTTTTCATCTACGTTCAACACAGTTGCAGAAACATTCATGCTGGCATCCTGAGTCGTATAAGGATTCAATCCAGGCACGATGAAATTCACGATAGGAGGAAGCGCTTGTTCAACTAATTCATAGACAATAATAGTTTCCTTAGAATCTGTTCCAACTTCATTCGTTCCAGTTACTTTAACTGTATTTGGACCTCCATTTAATGTAAGTGGACAAGTTAGAATATCTGTGGTCGGATTGAAATTGAAATTTGTCAAAGTCTGACCATTCAATTCAACTGTTACATTATTTGGATCCTCTACATTCAAGATAGTAGCAGACATCTGGAAATTACCATTATTGACCGTATATGGAGAATAAGACGGATTGTTGAAATTCACAATCGGTGGTTGTTTTTCTTCCGATTCTAAAATGATAATTCGGTTTTCAGCATCAGTACCTGCCGAATTGGTTCCTCTAACTTCAAAGACATTCTGACCCGGATTCAATGTAACCGTCGACTCAAATCGATGTGTTGAAGGGTCAAACGTAAAGTTATTGTTGACTGTTCCATTTTGTTTGAAACTTACCTGTGATCGATCATCCACATTAAGTACAACCGCCTTTATTGTGAATGTTGGAAAATCAGTCGTATAAGGATTGTCAGCAGGATCAAAAATATCTACCTCCGGTTTGATCGGATTGGCTGTAAAATTATCAATCTGATCCAGTGAGTTTGTTTCCTCCTTAATTCTTGATTTCCCTCTCTTAAAGTGGAAGCGTACAAATACACCCGTATAGTGGTAGAGGTCATTATTCGAAGACTCAACTCCACCAACACTATTTTTCTCAAATCGATTTCCATCAAATAAATCATGCAAAGTGAAGGTTGTTCTATGCTCAGCTCCAATCGCAATTCTCGGTGCGACTTGATAACTAAACCCTGCCCCAATACTCGGAGTAAATCTAGAATTGATTTTAGCCAAAGTAGAACCCTCCAAAGCAGATTCCCATGAATCGTCTAAAAAGCTTTTTACGTTTGACTTATTGAATTGCTGACCATTACTATTATAAAGTGAATCATAATCATACATTTGATAAGATTGACTTGAAATATCGAATTGAGTCAAATTTCCAAGAGTTCGGTAAAATGAAAACCCAACAGAACCGAAAATGAAGAAGTTCCATCCGGTTCTTTCCCTTAATTTATTTGTGTTCAATTGGAATTCAAGAGACAGGTCATGTACCGTTGATCTGAAATTCATCAAAGAATACCCAGGATAAGCCCAATAATTTATAGAGTCATGCTTAATACCATTCAAAGCGATATTTTCTGAAATACCTGAATTCGCATCATAATCTTGACCTTCATAAATCCCTGTCAAATATCTTAAACCAATATCAAGAGAAAGCGGACTTCCAGGTTTCATGAAAAGTGAATATCCGATTTCTCCGGTAAATCCGAATTTGATTTTAGTCTTCACATCAGTTGTATGCCAAGCTGCACCTCCACCAACGCTAAAGAACCAGCGGGAATCAGAGCCATAAACAACTTTTGAGTTCTGCGACAAGACAGAGTTCAGACAAATAAGAGTGAGAAAAAAGAGTAATGATCGTTTCATAATCAATAGTTTATAGACTTTGAGGAGCATTTATCATACCAAACTTAGGAAAAAGTTATCAAAATATAAGTTTTAACAAATAATTAAGAATTTCAAAGACACATTTCGATTTGAAATTAGCTTTGCTTATATTAGAGGGGACTTACATAAGAAATGAGGTACTTTTTTTCTGCTATTATTTTGTTGTTCAGTGGCTTATTACTGGCTCAACCCGCAAATGATAATTGTGCGGATGCAGAATTCCTTTGTCCAAATGTAACGGTTTCAGGGACTAATGTTGATGCAACTGTTCAAATGTGTGCAGGTTGCGAAGATTTATTTACGGGTTGTGATATTCATCAAAATACAGTTTGGTATAAATTCAGAACCAACAGTACAGGAGGAATCGTTACAGTTGACTTAGCCAATATTGTTTATGTTGTTGAACCAGGGAGAACAGAAGACCTCTATCTATTCGTTTATTCTTTTACGACTGAATGTATTCCGAGTACATACGGAGTCGTATTCGATTGTTCGATTCCGAATTTTGCTTCAATCGGCGGAGCGAATGCTTTTTCTCTAAATACGGATCCTTTGAATCCGGACACAGAATACTACATAGTAATTAGCGGTGCAATTGGAGCACTTCCAGGTGAAGCTACTTATGACATTACGGTTTCTGGTCCAGCTGTTGAACGACCAAACCCTACGATTGAAATTACGGCGAATGATACTACAATATGTAAAGGAGACTTGGTAACACTTCAAGCGTCGAAAACAGATTGTGTAGTGGATTCCACTTTCATTTGGACCATTAATGGCTCAATAGTAGCTACAACTACTGTCGATACATTTCAAACAAACGCCATTAACGACGGCGAATTCGTTGGAGTCTATTCGGTTTGTGATACGATCTGCCAATTAGCAGTGCCGATTGATTCCATTCAATTCGATGTCTTGGAATTGACTCTGGACGCAGGGGTAGATGAGACGATTTTAGCTGGAGAGTCGGTCATTTTAAGTGGAAGTACAAACAGCACCAATTTTACTGTTGATTGGGTCCCTGGATCTACTTTAAGTAATTCGACCATACTGGGTCCTGTTGCAACCCCTTCTACTACTACGACTTACTTCATGACTATTAACGATACTGTAAACGGTTGTTCGGATTCCGACAGTGTAACAATAACCGTAGACCCAGTTTTGAAAATCCCAGACACCTTTACACCGAATGGAGATGGAATTAACGATACATGGGAAATTATAAAAATTGAAGAATATCCAAACTGTGAGATCTTTATATACAATAGATGGGGAAGCGTGGTGTACAAAACCATCGGTTATCCTCAGTCTAAATGGTGGAACGGAACAAGTAAAAACGGTAAAGAACTGAGTCCAGGAGCTTACTTTTATTATATAGATTTGAAAGACCCGGAACATCCTGAACCTTATAGAGGAACAATTAACTTGGTTAGATAGTGAAAAAAAGTATACTACTCATAGCATTGATTTCATTATTTGTCTCGAACTCCAATTCGCAGCAACTAACTCAGTATTCCCAAACGGTATTTAATCAGTTTAGTTTGAACCCTGCCACCGCGGGTATTAAAAGGTGTATTGATGCCAATGTTTCATATAGATTTCAATGGATCGGAATAAGTGGAGCACCTATGAGTGGTTACTTGTCATTCTCCTCAGGGATAAAAACAAAGAATAAAAAATACCTCGGAGTTAAACACGGAATTGGGGGAATTGTGGAAAGAGATGATATCGGCCATTTTGCTCAAACCAGTTTTAGTGTCGCTTATAGTTTCCAATACAATTTTACTAGAGAGTTAAAATTAGCACTGGGATTATCGATGGGAGCTTTCATTTTTGAATTTGACGGAAGCAATGCTAGCACAATAGTAGCTGACCCAAGTATATTTGGTAAATCAAATAAATTTTATGTTCCGGATGCAGTTTTTGGAATCTGGATGAGTGGAAGAAACTTTTATTTTGGAGCAACCATGAGAAATCTAATCCGAAATAAGTGGAAAGAAGTCGGGTTCAACTCCAGAATGTTGATGCATTATACAATCAATGGAGGATACAACGCACGCTTTGCTAGCGATCAAATGTCAATTGTTCCGTCTGTGCTTCTTAGAATCCCACCAAAAGGACCTCTTACAGTGGAATTAAATGTTATGTACAACTATAAGAATTTGTTCAGCGTTGGCCTGCTTTATAGATCAATTGATGCCATTGGTGCGATGTTTAGATTCAGGTTTTTGAATTATATGTCCATATCCTATTCTTTTGATTTTGTAACCTCCAAAATGGGGCCAAATACGGCTTTTACGCATGAGTTTGGAATTGGGTTCTCTACCTGTAAGAGCAAATCCGAAGATCCGTCCGCTTGCCCAACCTTTGAGTAAATACAACCATTTTCTTTCATTTTCCGTATTAATATTGTAAATTACTTTCAAATCAGACATTGTACACAACGTGATGTAAATAATTATCTGTATTAGGAAGAACACTGTTGCTTGAATAATATAAATTTAACTTACAAACTATTTAAGACCCTAATGAAGAACTCTTTGCTTGCATTATTCTCACTCATTTTTTTCGGTGCTACATACGCTGGGGAATTTTATTGGGTAGGTAAAAATGGCAACTTCAATAATCCCGAAAACTGGTCGAACACGAGAGGTGGTCAAGGCGGAATTGGTGTTCCTGGAGCTTCAGATGAAGTATATATTTATTCTTTTCACACCGATCAAATCGAAATTTCAATCTCTTCCAATACTCAAATCGGAGAACTTCATGTTTACGGAAGAAACAAAATTCATTTTTCGGGGAACAAGACCCTTAAAATCAACAATAAACTGGATATTCACTCCGATATTTCTGGTACAGCAAAAATTTCCCTAGTAGGTTCCAATACACAAGTTGATTTTCATGCGCATAAATTCGAGGCACCTTTTTTCATAAAGGGAAAGGTGACTGTCAATCGAGACATGAACATTGGAAGTGAGGAGTTGAAAATTGAAAATGGCGGAGAATTAATTGCCAATGGAGTTACAGTGTCTGCTGGAACCATGGAAATTTCTTCAAATTCCTCAGGGCTTGAATTACATCAATCAACCTTAAACATTTACAATTCATTTGTGGCGACTAATTCATCCCTAATTGATGAATCTGCTAGTTTGATCATGGTACCTGATGGACTAATCCCCCAATTAACGACACTTTTTGATGACAGTGATATTTTCTCTTTAACCTTTCCTTGTAGTGGAGGTACAATTACGGCAACGGTTACTTCAGATTACAATGGAAGTCAAATTAGTTGTAATGGTGCCTCAGATGGAGAAATTACGGTAACTCTTGCAGGAGTTCCAGGAGGGCCATTTTTATACGATATCTCGCCACCATTAACAACAGATTTGGTCGCTGGAAACGTATTTACAGGTTTACCTGCGGGATCTTACTCTTTTAGACTTTTTAATGCTGCTGACTCATCCTTGATTTGTGTAGGTCAAGAAATTTTGACAGAACCATTTGTAATTGACCCTCTATTGTTTGAGACAAAACAGGCACTTTGTTATGACTCCTGTAATGCAGAAGTCACGTATCAAATTGTCGGAGGTACAGCAGGTTTTAATATTGATTTCCCTTTTAGTGGTCAAAATTACCAAGTGGGTGCTACAGTTTTTGGTACGGTTGGAGGTTTGTGTGCAGGTGACAATCCATTTACTATCACTGATACAAATGGCTGTTCTTTTTCTGGAAATGTAATTATTACACAACCGGATTCAATTTCAACAACATTTACTTCTCAAGACCCTCTTTGTAATGGTGATTGTAATGGTTGGATTGCAACGCAGCCTTCAGGAGGTAATGGATCTAATTATACATTTGACTGGACACCGGGTAACCCAATCGGTGATGGAACAGATTCGATTTCATCTCTTTGTGCAGGAACTTATACAGTTCGAATCGAGGATGACTCTACTTGTTTTAATATATTTTCGCATACCATTAATAACCCACCGATTTTTCAGGCTCAAACGACCAACCCAGTAGACATTTTATGTTTTGGTGCATGTGATGGTTCAATTACCGCTCTACCACTAAATGGAACAGGCCCTTATTCTTTTGAATGGATTGATGCCACAAATAACCCAATCGGAAATACAGACTCCATTGCTACAGGTTTATGTCCGGGAGATTATCGAGTGGTTGTCACCGATGCCAATGGATGTGTGGATACGACTTCTGTGGTTACCTTAACTGAGCCAACAGATTTAAATGTAACTGCAACCGAAAACCAACCTTCTTGTTATGGTATTTTTGATGGATCAGCAATTGCAAACCCAACAGGAGGAACAACTCCTTATACATTTCAATGGGTAAATGATGGAACAGGCGCTCAAATAGGCGCAAATCAAACGATCAATGGTTTAGGCCCAGGAGATTATTATGTTATTGTTACGGATTCAAATAATTGTCAAGATTCTTCTGCAATTTTCACTTTAATTTGGCCAGATTCCATTGTAATTACACTTACTCCTTATGATCCCACTTGTTATGATATTTGCAATGGTTCTGTAGGAGCCGTGGTAACAGGAGGAACAGGACCTTATACTTTTACTTGGTCTCCAGGCAATCCTGCAGGTCAGGGAACAGATTCCATTACCAATTTATGTCCGGGTTCTTATGACTTATTAATAGAAGACTTTAATAATTGTACCGAAACTGAATCAGCAACAGTTAATCCTGTAGCCCAATATGATTTAACAATTAATTCAAGTGACCTTACGTGTAACGGTGCAGCTGATGGAACTATTGATGTTACAGTAAATTCCGGAGCAGATGGCGGTCCTTACACCATTACATGGGTACCTGTTCCACCAGCCGGACAGCAAGGAAACTTTAACTTAACTGGATTGTCAGCCGGAACTTGGGTTGCAACAATTGAGGATGGTTTGGCTTGTGACACGACAATTCAAATTGTATTAAATCAACCAAACTCTATTGATGTAACGGCTTCTGTAAGTTCAAATGCTACTTGTAATGGGGATTGCAATGGTTCAGCCACATCAGTGGTTACTGGTGGTCAAGGAACTGTTCTTTATTCATGGGACGATCCTCTTAATCAGACAACACCTGGTGTTAATGGACTTTGTGCCGGACAATACATTGTAACCGTTACGGATTCCGCATTGTGTACAGATAGTGATACAATTCTTATCACAGAACCTAATCAAATTACATTCGATACATCTTCAACTGTTGTTTCATGTTGGAATATCTGTGATGCAACTGCAACAGTTTCAAATTTAAATGGAGGGACAGGAGCATTATCGGTTCAATGGATGGACCCTCTATTACAAAATACTCCAACTGCGACAGGACTCTGCACAGGGCCAGTTGATGTAACAATTTCAGATTTAAATGCCTGTGATACGACGATTACAATTTTAATCCCAACGCCAACTGCAATTCTTGCACCAATAAGCAATAATGCTGGTGCTTGTTTTGGGACTTGTACAGGTGAAGGCTACTTGGATATTTCTGGTGGTATTCCCGGTTATACCGTAAATTGGTTCAATGCAGGAAATGGTGTAAACCTAGGTGTAAATAACGACACAATAACAGGTCTATGCCCAGGAGATTATACTGCTACAGTGGAAGATGCTGCTGGCTGTATTTTAGATGCAGACACCATTACAATAATTGAATTACCAGATCTTACGATTACATTAAACTCTTCAGTGGATGCCACATGCGGACTGTGTGATGGTCAAGCTGATGTATCTGCTGCAGGGGGAACAGGACCACTTGTGATTACATGGTCTCCGGCTCCCGCGAGTGGACCAAACGGGAATACTAAGAATGATTTATGTGAAGGAATTTATACAGTTACGGTAACTGATTCGGCAGGTTGTACAGATTTTGTAACAGTTACGATCAACGGAATTGCAAATGAGAATATTACGATGGACTCAACCGCAACTTCTTGTTATAACACTTGCGATGGAACCGCAACTGCAAATTATGCATGTATTGTCCCACCTTGTACAATTACTTGGTTTGATGATATGGGAGCTCCAATTGGTCAGACAGGCGATGTAGCTTCCAATCTATGCCCAGGAACCTACACAGCACAACTTGAAAACGGAGGTGGTTGTTTTGCTTTTCAAACGGTAACTATTGATGCACCTGATACAATTAATGTTTCAGTTAACACATTCTCGAATCCAACGTGTAATGGTATTTGCGATGGTGAAATTGACCTTACTCAAACCGGAGGAGTAGCTCCTCTTACAACTACGTGGACACCTGCTCCTTTAGCTGGACAAGGAACAAGTCATGCTCAAGGATTGTGTGCAGGTTGGAATGTATATGTTGTGGAAGATGTTAATGGTTGTCAGTATATTGATAGCCTTGAGTTAATTGATAACCCGCCTCTAGATGTAAGTAATTTTAATACTGCCGATATTTCTTGCTTCGGGGCTAATGACGGACAAGCTTCTGTCGCTCCTGTTGGAGGGGTACCTAATTATACAATTGAGTGGTTTACTTGTGCGGGTGTAAATACTGGAGTTACTGGTCCTCTTGCAAATGGATTACCTGCAGGAAGTTATTATGCCCAGGTTACGGATGCTGCCGGTTGTGTTCAATTAACGCCATGTGATAGTGTAAGGGATAAAACTCCACTTACTCTTACAATTGATTCCAATAGTGTGAGTTGTTCAGGTAACTGTGATGGACAATTAATGGCATCAATTTCCGGAGGAACACCGAATTATTTCTATCAATGGCTAGATCAAAACCAAGACACAATTCCGGGAGAAACAAATGACACCTTATTTAATATTTGTTCAGGAACTTTCTTTTTAAGAGTATCTGATCAAAATGCATGTGATACGACCTATGGGCCATTTACGCTGCAAGCACCAACTCCATGGGATGTTACGATTACATCAGATTCAGCAACTTGTAATGGAATTCCAGATGGTTCAGGAACGGTAACTGTAAATGCGGGGAATACAGGGCCTTACACTTATGCTTGGGTTCCTGGAGGGTTTAGTAATCCAACTGCTGCGCCTATTGCTGCTGGAGTTTACGATGTGACAATAACCGATGCTTCAGGAGTTTGTGATACAACCGTTCAGGTTGAAATTCTTGAACCGGATCCTTTAATGTTTAATCCAAATATTACCCAAATTTCTTGTTTCGACCAATGTGACGGAGAGATTGATTTAAGTGCTGTCACTGGAGGAACACCAAGTTACACTTACTTATGGGATGGGTTGCCAGGTGGAAATACCTTATCTAACCAATGTGCCGACACTTTCAATATTAGAGTGATTGATGGGAATGCGTGTTTTAAGGATACGACTATCATATTAGATGAGCCATCTGAGATTCTTGCAAATTTACTCACAAACATGGCTACATGTAATGTTTGTAACGGATCGGCATCTGCCAATCCAACTGGTGGATCAGGAAATTATAATTACGCTTGGAGTCCAGCTCCAATTACCGGACAAGGAACTCAAAATGTTACGGATTTATGTCCAAATGTATATTCTGTAATTGTTACTGATGACAATGGTTGTGCGGATACTAGTTCCTTTATTATTGACAACGTCAACGCAGACACATTAACTATGTCGGCAGATTCAGCATCTTGTTTTGGAGTGTGTGACGGTCAGGCTTATGTGTCTTTTAATTGTTCTGTTCCGAACTGTACTGTCGATTGGTTCTTCAATAATACTTTCAATAACTTAGGAATCCCTGATACCACGGTTCAAAATGCATGTGCTGGAGTTTATTTCGCAGTAGTTACAAATGGAGCAGGATGTGTTAGTATTGACAGCGTTTCTGTGTTTGAACCAGACGAAATTTTATCAAACGACTCGATAACACCACCAACTTGTTTTAATGGTTCAGACGGACAAATTATTGTTAGCCCTTCTGGAGGTTCGGGAGCGGGATACAATTTTAACTGGACACCTGCACCTGGAGGAGGCCAAGGTACCGATACCGCAACAGGCTTGACTCCTGGAGACTGGATAGTGGACATTACAGACTCGGATGGCTGTACAGAAACGGATACGATAACAGTTCCAAATTCAATTGAAATTTTGTTCACCATGTCTTCAACGAATGTTTCTTGTAATGGTGCATGTGATGGGACAGGAACTGTAAGTGCCACAGGTATTGCTCCTTTAACTTATCAATGGTATAATGGAGGGGTTTTAATGCCAGGAGAAACTAACCCGAATATTTTTGGTCTATGTCCTGGAACTTACTACGTTGAAATAACGGATGATGCTGGTTGTACAATTCAATCTACAGATATTATCATAACTGAACCAAATATATTGTCTGATGCATTAGACTCTCTAAGAGAGCCTCTTTGTAATGGTGATTGTAATGGGATGATCGACATTTCAATCTCTGGAGGAACTTCACCATATACAATTAATTGGTTTGATGGAGGTGGTGGCTTAATAGGTCAGTCGGATACAGTTGCGACAGGACTATGTGCAGGAGATTACTATGCTGAAATTACGGATAGTAATGGATGTATGATTACGACACCAATATATACACTAAATGAACCAACACCATTAGTAGTTAGTTTGACGGCAGAACCGAATTCTTGTTTTGGAACATGTGATGGTTATATTGTTGCCACAACATCAGGAGGGACAACACCTTATGCGTGGACGTTTACAGATACTTTGAACAATCTACTTCCTAATACTATTAACGACAGTACTTTTAATCTGTGTACAGGGACTTATAATTTAGAAGTTACTGATTCGAATGGATGTACCTTCGGACCACAACAGGTGTTCCTACAATCTCCAAGTGAGATTACGGCAAACACCTATTCGAATGATGCTACTTGTGGTTTAGCTGATGGAGACGCCACAGTTCAAATGGTAACAGGTGACGCACCGTTTGTTTACCAATGGATGGATGCCACATTTACACCATTGGCTGGAGAGGATTCATCTACGATTTTGAACGTTGGAGCAGGAACATTTTATGTGGAAGTAACGGATAGTAATGGATGTACGGAACAATTTTCAGTGAATGTTTCAAACCCAGTTGCAACAACTTTAGTATGGGACAGCTTAGTTACACCTACTTGTAATGGAGATTGCAATGGTTCAATTTCAATTACTGCAACAGCTGTTACTCCACCTTTAGCCTATCTATGGAATCCTGGAGGAATTACGGATGAGGATCCAACGGGATTATGTGCAGGTAATTATACCGTTCAATTAACAGATGGAGCGGGTTGTATTAATTTCTACGATACGACACTTGTTGACCCACCAGTCATTCAAAATAACTTTAATATCACGGCTCCTACTTGTGGACTTTGTGATGGAGACATTGTGTCTAATGTAACGGGTGGAATAGCTCCTTTGAATCTTTCTTGGTCCAACGGTGACTCAGGAATTAGCACGGATTCAATTTGTGCGGGAGTTTATGATTTGGTTGTTGTAGATGCCATAGGTTGTCAGCAGACTTTTAACGCAACCGTTTCCAATCCAAATGGTTTAGTTGGCATGAATGAAACGATTACTCCTGAGACTTGTTTTGGAACTTGCGATGGATCAATTACAATTTCTCCAACTGGCACAGCAACACCTTATACAGTATTTTGGCTTCATGATGGAAGTAGCTCTTCAACGCTATCTAATTTATGTGCAGGGGATTATTTTGTGCAGGTTTCCGATACGAACAACTGTACAGAAACACAGATGTTTAGCGTTTCTTCTCCAACTGAGATTGTAGCAACAGCTGACATCATCCCACCAACGTGTGGTAATTCAGATGGATCAATCACTATTAATTCCAGTGGTGGTGCACTACCGCATATGTATTCTTGGAATTCAGGTGAGTTGACGCAAGGAATTATCAATAAGGCTGCAGGTATTTATATCTGTACAATTACAGATGATAATGGATGTACAGATTCAATTACAGTTCCACTTGCAAATGGAGATGGCCCATCAGTTGAAGTAGATTCTTCATCGATCTCTTGTTTTGGTGATTGTGATGGACAATTAAATGCAACAGCTTCTAATGGTAACCCAGCATACAGTTATATATGGTATGATGAATTTGGTGCACCAATTGGTCAAACGGATTCTTTTGCTCTAAACCTTTGTGAGGGCAACTATATTGTTGAAGTAACAGATGCTTCTGGATGTATTGGATTTGGGGCCTCTGTTGTAGAAGATGTTGACACACTTATTGCAAGTTTGCCAGTAGTTTCTGATATATCTTGTTTTGGATCATGTGACGGTCAAATTAACTATATCGTTTCAGGAGGAACTCAACCATATGCTTATAGTTGGAATGATCCAGGGAACTCAACAGATTTAAATGCAGATAGTCTCTGTGCTGGAACGTATACGGTAGTTATAACAGATGCAAATGGATGTACCATTACTGACTCAGCTACTGTAGTAGAGCCAACTGAAATTGTAATCACTCTTGATTCAACAGTGATTGCTACCTGTGTGAATTCTCCTGATGGGGAGATTTACATCAGCGTTTCTGGAGGAACTCCAGGTTATACTTATTTATGGAATTCAGAAGACCTCTCTTTCACTGATACAACTGAAGATTTGACCGGATTATTCCCAATGAATTATTACCTTGAAGTAACAGATGCGAGCGGTTGTACGGTTTATGATACAATCGCAGTAGACACCAATCTAGTTTTGATTGCAAATGCCGGAAACGATACAATTATTTGTGATCAATCTCAAATTCAATTAACAGGTTCAGTTACTGCAACCGGACCAGTTACAGTAGAATGGACAGATAGTTTGGGAACTATTTTATCTGATAGTTTAATTATGATCGATAACCCTTCAGTTGGTGTTACGATGTATATCTTCACAGTTTCTCAAGGCGTATGTACCTCGACAGACACTGTATATGTTACTGTTGCAGCGCCATTTACTGTCGATGCAGGTGCAGATCAGCAAATTTTACTTGGCCAATCAACAACTATTGGAGGCTCACCAACAGGCCCAGATAGTACAACGATTGCATGGACGCCAACAATATTCTTGACAGACTCTACGGCAAGTAATCCAAATGTATTCGAACCGCAACAAACTACGCAATATGTCGTATATGTAACTGATACTAATGGATGTGTCTATTCGGATTCTGTAATTGTTGAAGTGGTACCGGACATCATTATCATTAATGGGTTTACACCAAATGGTGATGGGGTAAATGATGTTTGGGAACTAGACTTCGCTATTTACTTTCCGGATATTGAGGTATTTGTTTACAACCGATGGGGTGAAGAATTATTCAGATCTTCAGGGTATGCGGTACCTTGGGATGGAAAGTATAAAGGTAAAGATTTACCGGTTGGAACCTATTACTATATAATACAACTAAATGATGTCAACTATCCTGATCCATTTGCAGGACCGGTTACAATTATGAGATAAAATGAAGAGGCTTTTAATTATCATATTACTTGTTATTGCTGGGAAGTCACATTCTCAACAACTGCCTCAGTATACGCAATATTTATTCAATCTATATGCGATCAATCCTGCATTCGGAGGGTTTAAACCACATTGGTCTGCAACATTTAATCAAAGATACCAATGGTCTGGTGTAACCGATGCACCACGTACTTTTACTTTTACGGCAGAAGGACCTTTCAAAAAGCTCAACATGGGTATGGGTGGACTTGTATTTGCAGATATGGTTGGACCCACAAGAAGAATCGGCGCGCAGGTATCTTACGCTTATCATTTCAAACTACACGAAAAAGTAAAACTTTCACTTGGGATTTCCTTAGGCTTTTCACAATGGGTAGTAGACGGAGATAAGATTACTATAAAAGATCCTAATGATCCACTGCTGAATAGTGGTAGAATTTCCTCAAATAATTTTGATGGAAAGGCTGGGTTAGTTCTCTATGGGGATAATTGGTATTTCGGGTTTTCAGCACCTCAATTGTTTCAAAACACGATGAGGTTTTGGCAAGACTCTTCCAAAACTCTCTCAGTCATGGAGGATCACTATTTCTTTAATGGAGCTTACGCTTTTAGATTACATGAAGATTGGGAATTGGAACCCTCCTTTATGTTAAAGCTAGCGGTACCGGCTCCAATTAGGCTTGACGTTTTTGCAAGAGCCATTTGGAAAAATCAATTGTGGTTCGGTGTTGGTTACAGAATGAAACATGCTTGGACAGCTATGGTCGGTTACAACATTAAAGAGCGAATCGCGATAGGCTATTCCTATGATTATGATTTCAACGATTTGAAACGGGTGAGCTCAGGCACACATGAAATCATGCTCAAAGTTCAGTTTGCCAAATACAAGCAAACATCTGAAACCAATGCCAAATTAGACCAATAGGACTATTCGCATGCTTCAACTTTTTTAAAATAATCCTTTAAATTTTGTTCATTCTTAATAGACGAGGTGTATTCTTGGAATCTTGAACAAATGACATCAAATTCATGCATTTCAATTTCAATTGATTTTTTCTCCTGTATTGAATTTGATTGATCATAGGATTGAATTATATCTTCTCTCCATTCATAGTAAAAGCAAAAATGATCTTCTTGACAAGAGTACAGTAAAGGAAACACAACGATTATACATAAAAAGGACCTCATACAACTAAAATTACAAAAATTAACTCCATATTTATTTAGTCATAATGAGATAAAATGGAAAAGAAAGAAACAATATTCACAACAATCACACGTCTTTCGAATCAGCATAATGCGATTAATTTAGGACAAGGATTCCCGAATTTCGATCCAGACCCAAGAATGGTTGAAATCATGCACAACTTGTCCGCTTTAAATGTACATCAGTATGCACCAATGAAAGGTAATCTTGAGTTGATAGAGAGAATCATTGAGATGACAACGCATTTTTATCAAAGAGCTATTGGACAAGAGAACGTTTTGGTAACAGCCGGAGCTACACAAGCAATATTCACCACAATTACGGCTCTAGTTGATCAAGGAGATGAAGTTATTTTGTTTGATCCAGCTTATGATTGTTATGAGACTCCAGTTTTACTCCGAAAAGCCAAATCCATTCGAGTTAATCTAGATTTCCCTTCTTACCAGATTGATTGGGAAAAAGTGGAATCGATGATTACAAAGAATACAAGAATGATCATATTAAATAATCCTCATAATCCTTCTGGAGCCACTTTTACAGGTCACGATATTGAACGATTAAAGGATTTAGTGCAAAAACACCCCCGAATTGTGATTTTGTCGGACGAAGTTTATGAATATATTTCCTTTGAAAAACATGAGAGTTTGAATTTACATGAGGAGCTTTATAATCGCTCGGTTATTATTTCATCATTTGGTAAAACACTTCATTTAACTGGGTGGAAAATTGGTTACTTGATTGCCCCGAAGCATTTAATGGACGAAGTTGTTAGTGTTCATCAATACAATGTTTTTTCAGTAAATAGTTTTTCGCAATCTGTCCTAGCAAAATTCATCGATCTTAAAGACATCGAAAGTCTAGGAACCTTTTTTGAAAAAAAGAAAAAGATCTTTCTCGACCAAATTAAAGCATCGCGTTTTAAAATATTGGATACAGGAGGCACCTATTTTCAGCTTCTTGATTACTCAGAAATAAGTGATGACTCAGACAATGAAATGGCCTTGAAAATGATTTCGGAGTTTGGAATTGCTTCAATACCTGTTTCCGGCTTTTACAAAGACGGCTCAGATAATAAAGTTTTGAGATTTTGTTTTGGTAAGGATGACGATACTTTAATTAAAGCAGCGAATATTTTATGTCAGATTTAACTTTATACCTAGGACAAGTAAATCAGTTCTGGGAGGACCCTGAAAGAAACCAAGAACATTTAGAAAAACTCATTTCTGAGTGTAATCCCGAAAAAGGGTCATTGCTAGTATTACCGGAGATGTTTAACACCTCATTTACAACAAATCCCGAATCAAATTATCAAGATTGGGAAAATTCTTCTTCCATTAATTGGCTGAGAAATCAATCTCTTAAATACGAAATTGCCATCACCACTTCTCTTATTATCAAAGAGTCAGATAACTATTACAATCGCTTAGTTTTCATTGACAATGGAGAAATCAAAGGCCATTACAATAAAAACTACTTGTTTTCACTTGCAAAGGAGAATGAAAAATTCACTGCCGGCACTAATAATCTTATTCTAAACTACAGAGGATGGAAAATTGCTCCGCTAATATGCTACGATTTAAGGTTTCCAGAACTATCTAGAATCAATAATAAAAAGGAAAGCCTTAAATACGATTTACTTATTTATGTAGCAAATTGGCCCATGAAACGAATTCAGCATTGGGAAAAATTACTGCATGCAAGAGCAATCGAAAATTTGACTTATTGTATTGGAGTAAATCGAGTTGGCAAAGATGGGAACGATATTGAATACAACGGCAAGTCAAAAGTAATTGATCCAATAGGCAACCCTATTTTGGAATTCCAAGATTTTGAAGAATCTTTTAAACGAATAGTCCTTGCTAAATCAGAAGTTGATCAAATCAGGCAGAGATTTGGATTTCTTAACGATATCAAGTGAAATGAGAAAATATTAACAGAAAATAAATAAATGGTGCACTTAAATCAATGGCAGGTGCATTTTGTTATTGTTTTACTGAAAATTTTCATATATTGCGTCGGTTAAAAATTAATTAAATTCTGTATCATTATGAAAAAAGGTTACTTATTATTGCCTGCTTTTCTTATCGGTACTGCTTTTGCTCAACAAAATGTTGATGGACCAGCAGTTCTAGGAGAGAAGAAAGCATTATCTAAGACTGAATTCATGCCAAGATCGGCTTTCAATTCAGGAAACAGAGCACCTGGTGATGTTATTACTGGTACTGCTGAATCATTCTCATCGATTGGTTCATGGACTACAAGTGGAGACGGATCTTCAGGGGGAACTTATAACCCAGCAGCTCTTTGGTTACACGATACTGATGGACCAAACGGATATTATTCAAGCACTCAGGACATCATCAATTCACCAACTCAAAATGATGGATTCATGATTCTTGATGGAGATTATTTTAATGGTCTTGGTGGACCTCCTGCTTCGGTAGAGGATTACAATGCCAATTTGGTTTCTCCAGTATATGATTTGTCTACTTACTCGAATGTTACATTGACATTCTGGCATTCATATAGATTATGTTGTTCTTCTGCAGAACCACAACTATGGGTTGATGTTTCTACAGATAACTTCTCAAACATTCTTGCGACTTATGATGTAACTTATTCTGATGCTCCAATTAACGTTGCATCTGGAACAAGACAACACTACATCAATATTACAAACGCTATTGCAGCTGGTACTCCAGCAACAGCGCAGTTCAGATTTAGATGGGGAACTAGTGGTTCTACAAACAATGCTTCTCACTATTACTGGCAAATTGATGATGTAGCTCTTTTAGAGTCATACACAAACCACGGACAGTTGGATACATTGAACTGGTCTGCTGATGTTACTAACTTTGGTAACTTCGGAGGATTCCAAAAAATTCCTTCGTATGCTGCTGGTGCAACAACACTGACTTGGTCAGGATACATGAACAACATTGGTGCAGGTAACTGGACGAATGCACAGTTGAAAGTTGATCAAAACGGTTCTGCTTTTGCTACTTCTACTGGAGAAGCAGTGAACGGTGGTTCTATGTCAACTCTTCACGAAGCTGGAGCAACTATGCCAACAGCTACTGGAGTTTACACTTACGATATCTATGGAATTGCGGATCAAACAATGGATTTGATGGATACTGCGACTTTCCAAATCGAAGTTACGGATAATGAGTATTCTACTGGTGGATCTGTACAAACAGGTATCCAATCAGGAACTAACTGGGTATGGAACACTCCTCCAGTAAGAGTAGGTTTCGGTGGTGAAGTTATCATGACTGCTGCTAACGAAGTAATCAACGGTGTAAGTACTGTATTCCAAGATACTTCTTTGAACGCTTTCGCGCCAATGGAAGTTGTAATCCTTGTTAACGGAACTGAAGTTGCTACTAAGCAATTTACTGTTGACGGAGCAAACATGGGAACTCCACAAGTAGTTTATTTAGATAACCAAGTTCAGCTTCAAGCTGGAGACGTTGTTGACTACTTAGTAGTGGATTCAGATGCTGAAGGAAGATTCGTTGAGTCTGGAACTGACGCTTACCACATTGGTCTTTTGGTTACTTATGATGGATCTAACGTAATGTCTGGTCCTTTCTTAGAAGCACCAGCAATGATGTCTATGATCACAGCTGAAGGTTTTGTTTCTGTTGATGAGAACGAAGGTTCAATCAACACTTTAGCTCAAAACTGGCCAAACCCATTCGATAACAACACAATGATCAAATTTACTTTGGCGAACAACGAAATGTGTTCTTTCGAAGTTGTTGATGTAACTGGTAAAGTTGTGAAGTCTATCGATCTTGGATCAAGAGGAGCTGGACAGCACCAAATCGAATTGAATGCAAATGAGTTTAACAAAGGAATTTATTTCTATACTCTTACTGCAGGAGATTCTAAAATGACTAAGAAAATGGTTGTTACTAAGTAAGAACTATTTCTCTATAATTTTTAAAACCCTGGCGTTTTCGTCAGGGTTTTTTTATGGACTGGATTGAACTCGGATATATCGGATTGTTCTTAGGCACATTGCTAGCTGCAACAATACTGCCCTTTTCTTCAGAGTTTATTCTCACCGGTTTACTTATTGCTGGTTTTGAACCTTTCCTATGTTTTCTCGTGGCTACCTCTGGAAACACCTTAGGGTCCACAATCACTTATGGAATGGGCAGATTAATAAAATACGAAGAAGCCCTACAAAAACTTAAGATCAAACAATCAAGTATTGATCGTTCCATGCATTTTTTTAATAAGTACGGGGTTTGGATAGCATTGTTTTCATGGGTGCCTATTCTCGGGGATGCGGGAACATTCCTTTTGGGGTCCAACAAAGTCAATTTTATTAAAACCATGACCTTAGTCCTCATCGGCAAAGCCATTCGTTTTGCCATAGTCATCTTTATATTTCTATGGTTTGCTTAGAGTTGTATAAAATTATGCAAGACTAGGAAAAACCCTTCTATTTTAAGAGGTCTGAATTCATACCTTTCAGGAAACAGTTAAAACTACTTAGTATGAGAAAGATCTACTTATTGGTGGCAGCTTGTCTGTCACTGGGAGCCGTCCAAGCCCAACAAAATCAAGATGGACCAACAAAGCAAAATTTTAAACTAAATCCTAACCGATCCATTCATCAGTTAAGAAATTTATCCTTCGGAGGATCCAGGTGCACGCAGAATGTTTTAGAATCTGAAACATTTGCAAACCCGTTTTCAAATGGATGGACAACGGATGGAGCAGGTTCTTCAGGCGGAACTTATTCTGCGGCTGATCTCTGGCTATATGATACTGACGGGCCAAATGGATTTTTTTCCCTCCCACAGGAAATCATAACATCTTCTTCAGCTAGTGATGGATTTATGATTCTGGATGCCGATTATTTTAATGGTTTAGGTGGTTTTCCGGCAACAGTGGAAAGCTATCATGCGGAATTAATTTCGCCGGTTTATGACCTTTCATCGGTATCAAATGTGACCATTTCATTTGAACATGCCTACCGATTGTGTTGTGATCCAAGCCAGGAGAACTTATTTGTAGAAGTGTCTACAGATGGTTTTTCAAATGTACATGGATCTTGGGTTGTTTCTAATGATGTTCCTATGAACGATGCTCCAGGAACTATCAAGAAATACATCAATATTACTAATGCAATTCAAGGAAACCCATCCAATGTACAAATCCGTTTTCGTTTCGGAATTGAAAACTCAACTGGAAATGCTTCCCATTATTGGTGGCAATTGGATGATTTGACCATCTTTGAGTCCTATGAGCATCACGCTGAATTGGATACGGTAGCTTGGTCAGATAATGCTTCAGGATACGGCACATTCGGAGGTTTTGGAAAAATTCCAGCTCATGATGCTGCGGTTACTACATTGGATTGGTCAGGATACCTTAAAAACTTAGGTTCATCGAACTGGACAGATGCTAAACTTGAGGTTCTTGAGAATGGAAACCCGTTTGCTCAGAGTGCAAGTCAAAATGTACCTGTTGATTCGTATTCAAATATATTCATAGCTTCTGCACAGATGGCATCAACAATTGGAACCAATACTTATTCTATTTTTGGAACAGACACGGCTCAAATGTGTGTAATGGATACGGCTACTTATGAAATTGAAGTTACACAAGATGCCTGGTCTGCTGGCGGATCGACCATTACTGGAATTCAATCTGGAAGCAATTGGGATTGGAATACTCCACCTGTAAGAGTTGGGTTTGGTGGAGAAGTGAATATTATCACACCTTCCACGGAATATATTGTAGGAGCACGATGGGCAATGCAAGACACTTCTTTAAATGATTTTGCACCAATAGAGATCATCATTTTGGTTAATGGGACTGAAGTGCAATCAACCAATGTTAATGTAGACCCTTCGTTGTATGGAGGCTACCAACATGTTTCATTTTCAACTCCAATTCCTGTTCAATCTGATGATGTTGTAGATTATCTAGCAGTGGATAGTGACGGGGAAGCTCGATTTTACGCTGCAGGTTCGTCAAACGAACAAATTGGATTATTAGTGACTTTTGATGGTGCAAATGTAATGTCAGGACCATTTTTGGAATCACCAATTTTAATGGAAATCATCGTATGTGAGGATACAGCACAATGTGCAACCCTGTCTATTGAAGAGAATCATCAATCAATCGGATCCTTAGACCAAAACTACCCAAACCCATTCGATCAAAACACGGTCATAAATTTCAACTTGAAATCAAATGAAACTTGTTTATTCGAAGTGAGAGATGTAACAGGTAAGCTTGTTAAAAGCTTAGATTTAGGTATTCAAAGTGCAGGTCAGCACCAAATCGAATTGAACTCAAACGAATTTGGTGAAGGAATCTATTTCTATACTTTGTATGCAGGAGAGACTTCCATGACCAAGAAAATGATTGTACTCAAATAAATAAACGATAAACCTAATCTATTTTTAGCCCCGTTTTACTAAGGTAGAATGGGGCTATTTTTACTGATTCGTATTTTTATGAATAATACTTAAATTAGCATTGATTTACCTTTAAAATATATTGTATGAAAAAAATCTACTTTTTATTCTCAGCCCTTTTATGTGTTGGTACTCTTTTTTCTCAATTTCAAGAAGAAGGACTGGTTCATCACAAACTTGAAGGAAGCCTACACAAATCTTATTATCAGCCACGAAATCAAATTCAAGCAGGCTCAAGGTGTATTCAAAATATTCACTATTCGGAAACATTTGCAAATCCTTTTTCTAATGGTTGGACAAGAACAGGAGATGGTTCGTCAGGTGGGACTTATCTTCCTGTGGATATTTGGTCGCATGATTTTAATGGTCCAAACGGCTATTATTCATCTCCTTTTGAAATGATCAACTCGCCATCTCAATCAGATGGATTCATGATTCTTGATGCGGATTTTTTAAACGGACAAGGAAGCCAACCAACAATGCCAGAAACATTTCAGGCAGAATTAGTTTCCCCAGTTTATGATTTATCAGGAATTTCAAGTGTTTCAATCTCTTTTTATCACATGTATCGATTGTGTTGTGGACTTGGACAGGATCATTTGTATTTCGAGGTGTCAACAGATGGTTTTGTGAATGTAGCTGCTACTTATATTCTAGACGATCCTTTTATTCCCATAAACGCTGGATCAGGTACGATCCAAGAATTTTTTAATATAACAGATGATATCGTTGGAGACCCTTCAAATGTCCAATTTAGATTCAGATGGGGGATAGGTGGATCAACCAATAATAATTCACACTATTATTGGCAAATTGATGATATGGTCCTGTATGACTCTTATTCTCATCATGCTTTAATTGATTCTTTAGGGTGGACACCTTCTTTGGCTGCATATGGTCCATACAACGGGTTTCAGCAAATGCCATCATATATGGCAGCAACGACCAATTTGGCTTTTACGCTATCTGCTTCAAATATTGGATACGCTGATTGGACAAATGCGCAAATAAATCTTGCCGAAAATGGTCAAGTTATTGCCCAAAGTGCATCTACTTTTGTTCCTTCAGGTGGTTCTGCTCAGTTCACAGTTTCTTCTTTGATGAACTCACAAATAGGCACATATTTGTACGAACTTTACGGGACAGACACTGCCACTTTTTGCAATGCTGACACCGTGCAAACAATAATTGAGATTACCCCTGATTATTACTCCGCAGGAGGAACAATTCCTACAGGAATTCAAGCGGCTTCCAATTGGAACTGGGTAAATTATCCTGCAAGAATTGGGTTTGGAGGTAAACTATATAACACTTACACAGGGTCTATACCCAAATATATCACCGGTGTTCGCGTAGCATTTGAGGACACCACTACCAATGATTTTGCACAAATGGAAGCACAGATTTTTATCAATGGAAATCTAATTGCTTCTGAAAACTTTGTTGTTGATGTAAATGCCTATGGAACTTTGCAACAAGTTGATTTTGCCTCACCAATTGGCGTGTCAAATGGGGATGTAATTGATTATTTAATATTTGACAATAATGCACAAGTAAGATTTATTGATGCGGGAGATGTGTTTTTTCATCGTGGATTAATGGTCACTTTTGATGGAGGAGGTCAGATGTCTGGTCCGTATTTAGAAAGCCCAATAATGGCTGGTATCATTTTAAATGAAGGGGCGAATATAAATTCAATTGATGAAACTACAATCCACACCTTTGACCAAAACTATCCAAATCCATTCGATCAAAACACGGTCATAAATTTCAACTTGAAATCAAATGAAGCTTGTTTATTCGAAGTGAGGGATGTAAAGGGTAAGCTTGTTAAAAGCATGGATTTAGGTATTCAAAGTGCAGGTCAGCACCAAATCGAATTGAACTCAAACGAATTTGGTGAAGGAATCTATTTCTATACTTTGTATGCAGGAGAGACTTCCATGACCAAGAAAATGATTGTATTGAAATAAGCTTATTTTATAAATTGTCCAAGCCCTATTTCATTCGTTTGATGTAGGGCTTTTTTAGTTAATTATTGTTAAGCCTGCGAATCCCAATAATAAGGAAGGTCAGACAATTGTTTTTATTTGAGAATTTCGTAAATTTGCGGTTCAATTAATAAATGAAATTATGATACTAGGAGTTTTTGGTCCTTGGCAGGTGATCTTGATCGTAGCGATCGTTTTGCTTCTTTTTGGAGGTAGAAAGATCCCTGAACTAATGAAAGGCCTTGGAAAAGGCGTGAAAGAATTTAAGGATGCTTCTAAAGGAGAAGAGGAAGCTTCTGAGGAAAATAAATCTAAGTAAGCTTGGTTGAAAATAGTTCTTTTTCAAGTCAAAAGGAGTTATTTGACAAGGGAACATTGTCAGTAGAGGAGTGCGTCAACTCCTTTCTCAATAAAATTAATGAGCGTAATAATCTAAATGCTTTTTTAGAGGTCTACTCTGAGGAAGCCATTCGACGCGCAAAAGAAATTGATCAAAAGATCAAGGCAGGGAATCAAGGACGATTGGCCGGAATGGTCATTGGTCTCAAAGATAATATCGCCTTCAAAGGGCATAAGTTTTCTGCCTCTTCGAAAATATTGGAAGGATTCGAATCCCAATTTTCAGCAACAGCGGTTGAAAGACTGCTAAACGAAGATGCCATCATCATCGGACGATTGAATTGTGATGAATTTGCTATGGGTTCTTCCAATGAAAACTCGGCTTATGGTCCGGTTTCGAATCATTTGAATGAAGATTACGTCCCAGGTGGTTCTTCAGGAGGATCAACAGTTGCAGTAGGTGCAGGAATGTGCCACGTAGCACTTGGTTCGGATACAGGTGGTTCTATTCGACAACCAGCTTCCTTTACCGGAACGGTTGGATTTAAACCAACTTATGGAAGAATCTCAAGATATGGCTTAATCGCCTATGCTTCTTCTTTTGATCAAATTGGCCCTTTTTCCAATTCTATTGAAGATGCCGCTTTGGTTTCTGAAATCATGATGGGAAAAGACGAGTTTGATAGCACTTTATCGAATAAAGAAGTTCCAAACTTATCTGATCTAAATACGCATTCGGTTAAAAGAATTGCCTACATCAAAGAAATTTTTGAAGATGATGGTTTGGATCAAGAGATCAAAAATCAATGCAATCAATTGATTGAAAAACTTAAATCAGAAGGCTTCGAAGTAGAGGAAGTTTCATTTCCGTATTTAGATAAATTAGTCCCGGCTTATTATGTTTTGACTACCGCTGAAGCATCATCTAATCTTTCACGATTTGATGGGGTGCATTACGGACATCAATCCAAAAACGCCGAAGGAATAGATGAAATTTATAAGCTATCGAGATCGGAAGGATTTGGTCCAGAAGTGAAAAGAAGAATCATGACGGGAACTTTTGTTCTTTCTCACGGATTCTACGATGCCTATTATTCACAAGGGCAAAAAGTAAGAAGGGTAATTCGAGACAAAACCAATGAGATCTTTCAATCTTATGATATGATCATTGGTCCAACTACACCCACTACAGCATTCAAGAAAAATGCGGTGAAAGATCCTATTACCATGTACTTACAAGATATCTACACAGTACATTCGAATTTATCTGGTAACCCATCCATTTCTATTCCGTTTAAGAATCATAGTGAAAATAACATGCCTTATGGCATTCAATTAATGGCAGATCATTTTGAAGAAAAAGATTTATTGGCTTTCTCCAAATACTTGTCAACAATTATAGACTAAAAGTGAAATATTTAATTTCTATATGTGCGCTATTGTTAACATTAGTGGTTTCTGCTGGTGTTGAAGACAGTCTTGCTACATCTAAAGATTCAGTAAAGAAGGATGAAGGTTTTGAGCAATACAAAATCATGCTTGAAATGATTGATTCGTCCATTTATCATTCCTACAAAGAATATTATGGAAAATCAAAAGCGGATTCCATTATTAAAGCCCTGAATTATAAAGAGGGTCATGTGCCTGAGTTTCCAGACTCCATTTACAAAAGAAGAATACAGCAGATAGATGCATTGACGCCCTTTCAATTAGGATGGAATGAAGATGTTATAAAAGCGGTGAAATATTTTTCAAAAAAGAGAAGAAGATTTACAGCTTTAGCCCTTGGTAGATCCAAATTGTATTTCCCTATGTACGAGGAAATGCTCGATAAATATGATCTCCCATTAGAATTAAAATACCTTTCGATTATTGAATCTGGATTAAGACCTACAATTCGTTCAAGAGCTGGAGCTGTTGGATTATGGCAATTTATGTATCGAACGGGAAAGGCATTTGGTTTGACAGAAAACTCTTACATCGATGAGAGAATGGATCCTTATAAAGCCACAGATGCTGCTTGTCGATATTTGAAATTTCTTCATAATATGTATCATGACTGGTCACTAGCTTTAGCAGCCTATAATGCTGGACCAGGAAATGTGAATAAAGCTATTCGAAGATCTGGAGGTAAAACAACTTATTGGGAAATCAGACCTTACCTTCCAAAGGAGACTCAGGGATATGTGCCAGGATTCATTGCCATGACCTATATGATGACCTACCATGCGGAGCACAATATTAAGCCTACAAAAGCAAGAGTTTACGAGTATGAAGTAGATACTGTTTGCTTAAAAGCAGCTTTGAGATTCAAAACTTTGGACACTCTGTTAAATGTAAAAATGGATGATCTTGAGTATTTGAATCCGCAATACAAGAAGTACTACGTGCCGCATACTTTTGATGAAACTTTCTGCATAGTCTTACCAAAGACTGTAGTGCCGAAGTTCATTGAGATGGAAGACAGCATATATAGATTCGATAGTTTGGTGATCAAACAATATATTGAGTCTAATCCTACGGTTATCAATAAACCAAAAGCAGGATCTTCTCAGTACCATTATGTTAGGTCTGGTGAAAGCCTTGGGGTAATTGCCCAGAGATATGGAGTTTCGGTCAGAAATATAATGGATTGGAATAATCTAAAATCAACCCGAATCAATATTGGTCAGAAATTAATTGTTTATGGAAAAAAGAAGTCAACTTCTACCACCAAAAAAACAACTTCAAATACTACAAACACTTCAAATACAAATAAAGCACCAAGCAATTACAAGCCAAAAGCCGGGACCCCTTCTTATTATTCTTTGAGGTCAGGTGAAAGTTTGTGGACTGTTAGTCAAAAATTCGGCATACCATTTGATGTTCTAAAGAGACTGAATCCGAATATCAACCCGAAAAAAATGCAACCGGGTGATCGCATAAAATTGAAATAACATGAAAAATCTGCTGTCATTAGTCTCGCTTCTATTTTTACTCACGAACTGTGGATATGACCCCGACCAATTAAAACCTGAATCCTTTGGAGAAGTTGGATCGGTTACCATCATTTTAAACACAAGTATTCTAGATACAGATGTTGGAAAGCATTTGAAAGAAAAAATGGGTCAAAAAATTCATGGAATCTATCCTTATGAGAAAGTTCACAAAACCTATTTTGTAAGTGAAGACGCCAGAAGCAATGCCACGAATAGACAAACGGAATTGGTAGTGCTTAAAATTGTTCCAGAAGACAAATATGCAAGGCCACACATCGACATTAAATACAATTTGTATGTGACCAATCAAATCATCATTACGGTTACTGTAAATAATCTTACAACATTAGATAATTTCCTTACGGAAGGGTGGGATTACGATGTTCTGGTTCCATTGGCGAATTATGAAATGGATTATATTAATAATAGAACGAAATCTAAAAGACATAAATCCAGCCAGAAAGCGACGGAAGATCGATTTGGAATAGATTTAATTTTACCAAATGATTTTGCATTGAATGAAAACGAGAAAGACTTCATTTGGATGACGCGTAAAGAGACTCGAAAAACACAAGAGAACTTTACTGTATGGGTGCAACAAGGTATTCTGATATGGCAAGTGGATTATGTAAACGAATCCCAATTTAAACCGGAGAACCTTTTAGTTCAGAGAGATTCCATCTTGAAAAAAATGGTTCCATATGAAGACGGTGAAGGCTGGATGGCAACTGAGTACATGGAAGGATTTGCTCCAAGAGAAAAAGTGTATGAGAAAGATGGTACTTATTTCGTAGACTTGCAAGGTATGTGGAAAGTTGATGGGGATCCTGCAATTCACATGGGAGGACCATTTTACCAAACATCTTTCTACAATAAGAAAACTGGAAAAATGGTAACAGTTTGCGCCTATACGCATGCAGCTGGTTT
Source organism: Bacteroidia bacterium (assembly GCA_030427935.1). GTDB lineage: Bacteria > Bacteroidota > Bacteroidia > Flavobacteriales_D > Crocinitomicaceae > JAGQYP01. The sequence goes on from JAUICI010000001.1 coordinate 114,057, forward strand.
ATCAAAGCGTAAGTTTCACCTAAATATGCGCGCCTGGATCAATTCGGTTTCGCTTTATTAGCATCCATCTAAATTTGAATTCCAAATTTTGAATTAAAAGCTTATTTTTGCCCAAAATTTCAGACATGGCAGGCATTGATAACTACAATTTCTCAGGCAAAAGAGCCCTAATTCGAGTTGATTTTAATGTACCCTTAGATAAAGAAACGCTGAAGGTAACAGATGATACTCGTATAAAAGCTGCGCTCAAAACAATCAATAAAGTACTTTCGGATGGAGGCGCTGTAGTTTTGATGTCGCATTTGGGAAGACCAAAAAGTGGACCAGAGGAAAAATTCTCTTTGTCTAATATTGTCTATAAAATCGAAGAATTACTTGGTCAAAATATACTATTTGCGGATGATTGCATTAGCGATACAGCTTTTGAAATGACAGGTAATCTTGAAGCAGGAAAAGTGGTTCTTTTGGAAAATTTAAGATTCTACCCGCAAGAAAAAGAGGGAAATGAGTCCTTTGCAAAATCACTTTCCAATCATGGAGATGTTTATATCAATGATGCCTTTGGTACTGCCCACAGAGCACATGCGTCTACAGCAGTTATTGCCAAGTTTTTTCCAAATGACAAAATGTTTGGTTATCTAATCGAAAGAGAAATCGAATCGGTGGACAAAGTTTTGAATTCAGACGAAAAGCCGCTTACGGCGATCGTTGGGGGAGCGAAGGTATCTTCGAAAATCACGATTATTGAACAACTCTTAGAGAAAGTAGATAATATCATTATTGGTGGAGGAATGGCTTTTACTTTTATCAAAGCTCAAGGTGGAAAAGTAGGAAGTTCTTTGGTTGAGGACGATTTTCTGAACACCGCAAATGATATTTTATCCAAATCAAAAGAGAAAGGTGTCAATGTCTACTTACCCACTGACGCCGTGGTAGCGGATAAATTTGCTGAAGATGCCCAAAAGAAAACGACAGATATCTTTACTATAGAAGAAGGTTGGATGGGATTGGATATAGGTCCTGACTCAACAAAAGCATTTGAAAAAGTCATTTTGGAATCGAAATTGATTTTATTTAACGGACCAATGGGAGTTTTTGAAATGGACAGTTTCCAAGATGGAACAAAAGCGATTTCAAATGCAATCGCCAAATCGACTTCAAATGGCGCGTTCTCTGCTGTAGGTGGCGGTGATTCGGTTGCAGCGATTAATAAGTACAATTTGAAAGATCAGGTTTCCTTTGTTTCTACGGGAGGTGGCGCAATGCTAGAATATTTGGAAGGAAAAGAATTGCCTGGAATAGCAGCAATCAGAAACTAGTTTTTTTTACGAGGTGAATTGATTACTCTTCTTCTCGAATAAAGACATTTTCCAATTGAAAATATTTTTGAACTCCAGGAAAATCAAAAAATTCAGGGTCTTTTATGCGGATTGACTTTACCATTGTTGTTTCATCTACCTGAAGAAACTGAGAAGAAAGCGTATCGTTCTTAATGTTGAATCGGTATTGGTCAAAACTGTAATATTCGATGGATTTTTCGTTTAGATACAATTGCGATAATTGAAATGTGGAATCTGTTAAATCTTTGGACGATAGAAGAAATGTATGTTCATCCATTTGTTTTAATGCATATTCCCCATTAAAAGAGAACACTTCATTTTTATATGGATAGGCGAAATGATAAATGCCCGATTCTAAAACTACAGGCAAGGAATCATTTTCTTTTACTCCAAAAATATGCTTATTTCGAATCGAATACTTTTCGCTTTTTTCAATCTTTTCTTTTTCCATTTGCATCATGACTGCAGTAATTTTGAATATACCGCGACTATTGATTTCCATCCAAGCTAAATTGCTCGTATCCCGATAGCGACCATGCCAGTCTTTTTTGATTTTTTTGATGGAGTTTTTTGATTCTGGTTGCGAATGTAGGAATAGGATCGTTGTATCTTGTTGAGTAAGAATCGTGTTTGAAAGTATGAGAAAACTTCCAAAAAGAAGAATTTTAACTAGGTTTGACATAGTCTAACAATTTAAACCTAAATTATGCATAAAAGATGGATATTCAAAAAGGAGCCAGACCCCAAACTTCTTGATCAACTAACCAATGATCTTAAAGGGGACCAAGTCGTGGCTCGATTATTATTGAATAGAGGAATTACGAATTACGAAGAAGCCAAATCATTCTTTAATCCGACCTTGGATGATCTTCATGACCCTTTTCTTATGAAGGACATGAAAGAAGCAGTTGAAAGACTGGATCAAGCTATTGATAATGAGGAAAAAATCATGGTCTACGGGGATTATGACGTGGATGGCACCACTTCTGTAGCCCTTGTATATTCTTTCTTAAATCAAGTCTATGAAAACCTGGAATTCTATATTCCGGATCGATACGAAGAAGGGTATGGGATTTCTTTTAAGGGAATTGATCAAGCCAAAGAATCCGGTAGCACCTTGATTATTGCACTTGACTGCGGAATTCGTGCAATTGATAAAGTCGAATACGCAAAAGAGAAAGGAATTGATATCATCGTATGTGATCACCATACCCCTGGAGAATCCATTCCAGATTGTATTGTTTTAAATCCAAAACGGAAGGATTGTGAGTACCCATATAAATATCTGTCAGGTTGCGGTGTTGGATTCAAGTTCATGCAAGCTTTTTGTCAGACCAATTTAATGGATGAGTCCTTACTGTTTCAATTTTTAGATCTTTTATGTATTTCCATAGCCGCCGATATTGTTCCCATCACCGGAGAAAACAGAGTTTTGGCACATTTTGGTCTAGGGCATCTGAATGAGTATAAAAGAGCAGGTATATTCCAACTTTTGAGAACGGGTTCGAAAGAGAATCAGGATTTGACCATAGAAGATATTGTATTTACAATTGCACCCAGAATCAATGCTGCCGGAAGAATTTCTTCAGGAAAAGAAGCGGTAGAATTATTGACAACTGAAGACGAGCAATTCGCCTATGAGATGGCTGTTCAAATTGATGCTTACAACCAGGAAAGAAGGGAAATCGAAAAGGATATTACAGCTGAAGCCATTTTGAAATTGGAGGAAGACGATCATAAATTCACCAATGTTGTGGCAGACTCCAATTGGCATAAAGGAGTGGTTGGAATCGTAGCTTCAAAGATTATCGAAAGGTATCGATACAGACCTACAATCGTTTTTGCTGAAGTAGACGGAATGTTTGTTGGATCTGCCCGATCCGTGGATAAATATTCTGTATATGATGCTTTATTGGAATGTGATGATTTAATTGAAAAATGGGGTGGTCATGCAGCAGCAGCCGGACTTTCCGTTAGCAAAGATAATTTTCAGGCCTTTCGCCAGCGATTTGAAGAAGTGGTAAAGGCCACAATAACCGAGGATCAATTAGTCCCCGAAGTTGAAATCGAAATGAATTTAGATTTTGCAGAATTGAATAAAGGAATGGATTCGGACGGACGGACCAAGCTTATGCGAATCATATCTAGAATGGAACCCTTCGGACCAGACAACATGAAACCGATTTTTAGGACAGGAAATGTTTTGGATACAGGATCTCGATTGGTTGGGGATGATCAAAACCATCTAAAACTCGATTTGTTTCAAGAAGGTGATATGGCTAATAAAGTTGGTGGGATAGGTTTTTTCATGGGACAAGAGTATTTAGAAAAGATCCAAAAAGGTCCTTCCGAGATCGTTTATACCTTAGAAGAAAACCACTGGAACAATAAGGTTTACCTTCAAGTAAATGTTAAGGACATCAAGTAAATTTGAATTACGTCCCGATAGCTATCGGGATACGAATTACGAATTACGAACCGAGCCGTAGGCGAGCTGCGCCACCGCTAAAGCTATAGCGCACGCGGTCATCGACCGATAGGGAGATAATTATGAATTAGTCAGTTTTATTCTTAATCCAATTATTTGAAAATGAGTTTGATATTTCTTTGTTTGGTTTTCAAATGACTTAAACTAAAAAAGCCTCGCGTAAAGCGAGGCCTCTATTTCTTTTCCTATATTCTATTATCCTATCCCAATAGCTAAAGGGACTGCAATTTGAGTTCCTATAGTTCTCTTTTGAATGCTGGAATTCCAGTGATATCCATACCCGTGATCAACAAGTGGATATCGTGCGTTCCTTCATAAGTCACAACAGACTCCAAATTCGCCATATGTCTCATGATCGAGTATTCGTTTGTAATACCCATGGCTCCATGAATTTGTCTAGCCTCTCTTGCGATCTTCAAGGCGATTTCTACATTATTTCTTTTGGCCATCGAAATTTGAGCTGAAGTTGCTTTTCCTTCATTTCTCATCTGACCTAATCTTAGAGTCAACAATTGTGCTTTTGTGATTTCTGTAATCATTTCAGCCAATTTCTTTTGAGTTAACTGGAATGAGGCAATTGGCACATCAAACTGCGTTCTTTCCAAAGAATATCTTAAAGCAGAATCATAACAATCCATTGCAGCACCAAGAGCTCCCCAAGCAATTCCAAATCTTGCAGAATCCAAGCAGCTGAGTGGCGCTCCAAGTCCAGATCTTCCAGGCATCAAATTCTCTTTTGGAACTTTTACATTATCGAAAATTAATTCCCCAGTAATTGAAGCTCTTAATGAGTGTTTTCCATGCATTTCAGGTGCAGAAAAACCTTCCATTCCTTTTTCAACCAAAAGACCCCAAATTCTTCCTTCTTCATTTTTCGCCCAAACAACAGCAACATCTGCTATCGGCGCATTTGAAATCCACATTTTAGCGCCATTCAGTAAATAATGGTCACCCATGTCTTTAAAATTGGTAATCATTCCTCCCGGGTTTGATCCATGATCTGGTTCAGTTAAACCAAAACATCCAATCGCTTCGCCTGTTGCCATTTTAGGCAACCACTTTTGTTTTTGCTCTTCTGATCCGTATCTCCAAATCGGATACATAACTAAAGAAGATTGAACCGATGCGGTAGATCTTAAACCAGAATCACATCTTTCCAATTCCTGCATGATTAAACCATATGAAATTTGATCTAATTCCGGACCACCATATTCAGCTGGGATATAAGGACCGAAAGCTCCTATTTCACCTAAGCCTTTGATAACTTGATTCGGGAATTCAGCTCTCTCATAATAATCTTCAATGATTGGAGATACTTCTTTTTTGATCCAGTTTCTAGCGGATTCTCGGATTAATTTATGCTCTTCAGTAAGCATTTCATCCATATTGTAATAATCAGGATGCACGTATTGATCTGTAGCCATCTGTTTTAATTTTAAAGCAACAAATTTAGCTTTTTTTGTTAAAATTCATTCTTTATAGCTAACAATCTGGGCGAACTAAAGTTTACAGTTTTCGTATCTTTGATAAGAAATGCCGTATCCAGTATTAGATATAGTTCAGGAACCAAGAGTAACGAATCATTTAGAGGTATTATTCTGGCCTCTGGTTTTAACAATGATTGTCATTGCTCTGGTTCGGTTTCAATCAATTAAAACCTTGGACTCCATTTTTCGAATTGCGGCTAATAACGGGCACATGCACCTGTATTTGAGAGAAGGATTTAGTCTCAACAGCATATCTTCTATTTTATTGCAAATCAACTTCTTTATTGTACTCGGAATTATAAGTTATTCGATTTACGATCACTTCTCGGGAATGCAAGAAATACGATGGGATATATTTCTAATTTGTTTAACCGCACCTTCTGTCTTTTATCTTATAAAATTTATTTTAGTCCAGTTTTTAAGTTTTCTTTCGGATACTCAGAATGGATTTTTTGAATATTTGACTAACTACAAAGTCTTTTTCCAAATTCAAGGAATTGTACTATTACCAATTGCTTTGGCCTTAATTTTTGTGGATCACCAAATGCAATATTATTTGGTGCTCATAGCAATTGTTATTATTGGATTAATCAGTGTCTTCAGAACCGTTCTCTCTTTGCTCTATGCATTTCGTTATGGTTTTTTTGTTCTATACATTTTTTTGTATCTTTGCACCCTCGAAATTTTGCCGTTGGTCGTATTTTTTAAGTTATTCGACGACAGAATTTTATGAGATAGCGAAAGTTTTAGACAATTAAATTCTACAGAAATTGAGTATTAAAACAATTTTGGTATCGCAACCCAAGCCAGAGGGAGAAAAATCACCTTATTTTGATTTAGCGGATAAATGTGGATTGCAAATAGATTTCAGATCTTTCATCCACGTTGAGGGGGTTGATGTGCAGGAGTTCAGAAAGCAAAGAGTAGACTTCAAGGATTTCACGGCTGTAATTTTTACAAGTAGAACTGCGGTTGACCATTTCTTTAGAATGGCCAAGGAAGTTCGATTTACAGTGCCCGACACCATGAAGTACTTTTGTCTTTCAGAATCTACAGCTTACTACTTACAGAAATATGTAGTGTATAGAAAAAGAAAGATTTTCTTTGGTAAAAGAACGATTTTAGATCTCATCGATGCACTTAAGAAAAACAAAGACGAGAAGTTCTTACTTCCATGTTCAGATATTCTAAGACAAAGAATTCCTGACTGCTTGGAAGAACATAATATCCAATTTACAAAAGCGGAATTGTACAGAACCGTGGCTAGTGATCTTTCGGATCTTGCAGATATTAAATATGACATGCTTGTATTTTTTAGTCCATCAGGAATTGAATCTTTATTTAAAAATTTCCCTGATTTCAAGCAAAATGACACGAAAATTGCAGCATTTGGTCCGACTACAGCTAAAGCAATCAAAGAGCGAAATTTAAGATTGGATGTGCATGCTCCACAACCTCAGTTTCCCAGTATGACTATGGCAATTGAGAATTTTGTGAAGAACGCTTAGCCCAAAACTCAGAAACTTTTTCTTTTATTTCAGGGACACTTTGTTCTTGCATGCAATTGAAGTGCTTTTTCGGACATTCTTGATAACCAATTTTCGAACATGGTCTGCAGTTCAGATCATCCACTTCATGGATGGAAAATTTGTTTTGAGGCAGGTAGGGGTACATTCCAAAATCCGGAACAGTATTTCCCCAAATTGAAACAATTTGACATCCAAATGCAGCTGCAATATGCATTAATCCGGTGTCGTTACATACCACAACTTTGGATTTTTGCAATAAGTAAGCTGAATCAAGTAAATTGATTTTCCCACAGAGTGAATGCACATGTTCAAACTCTTGAGAAATCTCATTTCCTTCTTCCTCTTCTTCAGGCCCTCCTAATAAAAGAATGGGCTGATCTATTTGTTGGCATAATTCCAACAGTTTGTCTTTTGGAAACCTTTTGGTATTGAATTTAGCCCCAATTACAAGAGCAACATATTCAGATGGAATTGGAAAATCATTGAAATGGAAAGCATAATTGTCTGGAAAATGAAAATCCAAACCTTTTTGATCATTTTGAATACCGAAATCATCAAGTGTTTCCAGATAACGATCAACTACATGCTTTTCTGGCAACCGATTTTTCTTGAAGTTAACGAGTACCCACTTTTCAATATTGAGTTTTTTAAACGAATAGGATTTTACACCCAAAGCTTTTTTTACCCTTATGGTTCTTAAATTATTGTGAAGATCAATGATGTAATCAAAGTTTACCTTCTTCAATTCTTCAATTGTATCTTTTGTAGAATCCTCCAGGACATGCACTTGATCCACGTTCGGATTGTATTGAACTAAATCAAGATAAGCTTTCTTCGTTAAGTAGTGGATTTCAAGCGCTTCCGAAAATTGGGCTTTCAGGCATCTCAGTACCGGACTTGTAAGCACGATATCACCGATTGAACTAAACCTTATGACAAGAAATTTCACCACTCACTACAAATATAAAATATTGTTGAAATCTAGTAGCAGCACTCGTATATTTGCGCCATGGAAATAATCGATACACATTGCCATTTATATTCAGACCAGTTTAAGGAAGATTTGGATGAGGTGATCTCAAGAGCGAAGCAAAATAAGCTTACACAAATCATCCTCCCCAATATTGATGAGGATTCTTTTGAAGCCATGCATGGATTATATGCGAAAGATCCCACATTCTTTTCAATGGGAATCGGAATTCATCCTTGTTCGGTAAAGAAAGAATTCCAAGGCCAAATGGATTTCGTTCGCAAAGAGCTTGAAACGGGGAAATATATTTCCGTCGGTGAAATAGGTATTGATTTGTATTGGGATCAAACGCTTGTGGAAGAGCAAAAACAAGCTTTTCGTGAACAAATTCAGATGGCTAAAGAATTCGATTTACCCATCATTATCCATGCACGTGATTCCATGAAGGAAATTTTCGAGGTCCTGGATTCTGAAATTGATGAGAGCCTGAGAGGTGTTTTTCATTGTTTTATTGGAGAAGAGGAGGAAATCAAGAAAGTCGATTCCTATAAAACCTTCATGTATGGTTTAGGAGGTGTATTGACTTTTAAAAATAGTAGTTTAAAAAATTTCATTGATTTAATTCCAAATGATAAAATGCTTTTGGAAACCGATGCACCTTATTTAGCACCAGTTCCATATAGAGGGAAAAGAAACGAACCTTCTTATACAAAAAATGTTGCCCAATTTTTGGCAGACCTCCAATTAATGGAATTAGATGAGGTGGCGGAATTAACGACCAATAATGCACGAAGATTATTCCGTTTGTAGCTGTTTAATCAATGATAGGGTCAGATTAGTACTTCATTTCTTGTTTTGTAAAATTATTGACGTAGATTTGAGTTCATACTTCAGACAAAAGTAGTTTCAATGCAGGATACAGCCAGTGTTTTATTGATTTATACAGGTGGAACAATCGGGATGATTCAAAGTCCAGATTCGAATTCTTATGTTCCTTTCAATTTTGAAAACCTGTACAAACACGTTCCTGAATTATCTAGATTTGAATATCAGATTGATTGCATTGAATTTGAAAACCCATTAGATTCCTCCGAAATGAGAATCTCAGATTGGAATCGAATTGGGGATATCATACATGAAAATTATCAAAAGTACGATGGCTTTGTTGTTCTACATGGCTCAGACACCATGGCCTACACCGCTTCTGCATTGAGTTTCATGCTGAAAGGTTTAGATAAACCCGTTATTTTGACAGGATCTCAACTTCCAATTGGGGTCATTCGAACAGATGGAAAAGAGAACTTAATAACGGCTATAGAAATCGCAGGAGCAAAAGATGAAAAGGGCGAATCACATATAAAAGAAGTATGTATTTATTTTGAATATAGATTGTATAGAGGTAATCGTACAACCAAATATTCCGCTAGTCATTTTGAAGCTTTCGAGTCACCAAATTTTCAAATTTTAGCAGAAGCCGGTGTGGAAATTGAGTACCACATTGCATCTACTATACAGGATCATGAAAGTGAAGGATTGAAATTGGAAAAAAACTGGAACGATCGTGTTTTGACTATTCGACCATTTCCAGGAATGAATCCAAAGTATATTCTTTCAGCTATTGAAAATCCGGAATTAGAAGGGATTGTCATGGAAACATTCGGAAATGGAAATATGTTTAAGAATGAAGAACTGCAAAACACATTGAAGTCCTTTGTAGACAAGGGGGGCGTTTTGTTAAATATCACGCAATGTCTCAACGGTCATGTAACAGCTGGTTTATACGAATCGGGCTTGTGGTTGAAGGAAATAGGCGCTATTTCTGGAAAAGACTTAACTTTTGAGGCCGCCGTTTGTAAAATGATGTATGTGCTCGGGAAGGAGCAAGATATAGATAAAAGAAAGGGGCTTTTGGGGCAAAATTTAGTAGGGGAAATGTCAATTTAATATTAATTTTTTGACCTCTATTGTTTGTTTTATTGTTAGTAACAAAATTTTTGTACTTTAGTGCCTTATTACTTTGGGGATGTAGTGTAAAACCTCAATTTTTTAGTGTAAATAAATTAAATAAATAAAAGTTAAAAGTTAAACTAATCAGAAGATTATGAAAAAGTTAATTGCTTCGTTAGCTATTACCGGAATGGTATTTTTCGGAACTAGTAATGTTTATGCAGATGAAGATTCAACAGCGGTAGATGCTGGAAACGACACAACTATGGTCGATGAGAATGCCGGAGGAGATGATTCAGGAGCTGCCGATAATGGAAATGCTGCTGCAGATGACAACAATGGAAACACAAAAAAGGCTGAAGAGCCAGCTCCAGAAGTTGAGAAAAGCTTCACAAATACATTAAAGACTAAATTCATCGAAGGTGGTGCCGGATTCATGGGAATCGTATTGGTATGTTTGATTTTCGGTTTGGCTTTAGTAATTGAAAGAATCATTTATTTGAATCTTTCTTCAATCAACACTAAAAAATTCATTCAAGAGATTGATGAGGCTCTTGCAAATGGAGGTGTTGAAGCAGCAAAAGAAATTGCAAAAAACACAAGAGGTCCTATCGCTTCAATCTACTATCAAGGGTTGGACAGAGCTGACGAAGGTTTAGAAATGGTTGAGAAATCAGTTGTTTCTTACGGAGGAGTTCAAATGGGTCTATTAGATAAAGGAGTTTCTTGGGTAACCTTATTTATCGCACTTGCACCAATGCTTGGGTTTATGGGTACGGTAATCGGGATGATCCAAGCCTTTGATAAAATTGCAGAAGCAGGTACAGTATCGCCATCACTTGTAGCGGACGGTATTAAAGTAGCACTTTTGACAACAGTATTCGGTTTGATCGTAGCGATCATTCTTCAGATTTTTTATAACGTAATCGTAGCGAAAATTGAAGGTCTTGTAAACGAAATGGAAGATTCTTCAATCACGCTTGTAGATTTATTGATCAAGCACAACGCAGTAAAAAGATAAAAAATGGATAGTAAAACATTAAACACAGTAAAAACAGCTGTCGTTTGGTTGCTAGCCATTGTAGGTGTGGTATTATCCATTTACCTTTTTGCAAACTTAGCACCAGACGCTGCTGAGAATCCGACCCAAGAACAGTTGGGTGCGGAGAGAGACGCAGTATCGGTGATCTTAGACTTTACATTATGGGGACTAATCGTAGTGGTTTTGGCTCTTATTGTAGTGTTCTTGGTCATTTCGATAGTAACGAATTTCCATAAGAATAAAAAATCCCTGATCACAGCTGGTATCATGGGAGTTTTGGTAGCAATTTTCTACAGTATGAATACAGGTTCAACTGTTTCAAAAGCCCTTGCAGAAAAAGGTGCAACTGATTCAGATGCTGTATTGGCAAGTTCAGGAATTGCACTTACAATCTTCATGATCACAGTGGCGTGGCTTCTGTGGATGTTCATGGGATTAATTATGAAATATGTAATTAAGAAATAAGTTTAAGATGGCAAAGAAAAGAGGAATTCCAGAAATAAATGCAGGGTCCATGGCGGATATCGCTTTCCTGCTTTTGATCTTCTTCCTGGTAACAACTACCATGGATAAGGATAAGGGAATCATCAGAAACATGCCGCAAAAACTTGAGAACAATAAGCAAGATATCATTGTAAAGCAAAGAAACATCTTGAACGTAATGGCCAATAATGACGATTTATTATTGGTTAGAAATGAATACGTTGATGTGGAAGACATTTACGATCTTGCTCGTGAGTTTTATGAAAAGAACAAAGGGGGAGTGGAAAGAGATGGAAACTACCCAAGATGGTTATTCTATGATCTAAATACGGTTAAGCAAAAGATTGCTGAGTTTGAAGGTCAGTTAAAAGAATCACCAGACAATAAGTTCATTGAAAAGGAGCTGGATAACTGGAAAGATAGAGAAGAGATTATCATGAATGTACCTTCTATAAGAGCAAAAGGAGGATACTACGAAATCTCTAAGTTCGCAACGATCTCTTTATCGAACCAAATCAAGACTTCTTACGGATTGTATTTTGAAGTTCAAGATCAATTGCAAAGAGCTATCGATGACATGAGAAATGAAGCGTCGAGAGAGCTATTTGATGGACAAGTCTTCACAGAAATTGACGCTAAAGACGAAAGAGCGAAAACGGAAGAAGACATTCTATTGATTAAAACGATCAAACAACTTGTTCCTCAGAGAATTGCGGAAGCGAAAATTAAATAAAAACGAATTGTTATGTCTAAATTTAGAAAAGGAGGAAAGAAAGATATTCCGGCGGTAAATACATCGGCCTTACCGGATATCGTATTCATGCTTTTATTCTTCTTCATGGTTGCAACTACGATGAAAGAAGTAGACATTCTTGTCGATATCGAAATTCCTGAAGGTACTTCGGTTACAGATATCACATCATTGAAACAGCTAAATGAGGTTGATTTCCTATACATTGGTAAGCCAATGGATGGAGGTAGACAAGACCTTATTCAGTTGGACGATGAGTTGACAATTAGTGTTTTAAGAGTCGCGCAATGGAAGCTGAAAAAAGTCGAAAGTAAAGAACGGGATATTCAATACATTGTGACCTCCATGAAGATTGATTCAGGAGTAAGAATGAGATTGGTATCAAGTGTAAAAGAGTCTCTTCGAGATATCAATGCACTTAAGATCTGTTATGCTGCAAAGCAAAAGATCAATCAGTAAAGAACAATTAACTTTTATATAAAGAAAGCCTCGTTCATTTGGACGGGGCTTTTTTAATGCGTAATTGTCAATGTGCAGATTAGGTCACCTCGACTACCGCTCGGTGTCCTAATCTGAGTTCTTGGTTAACCAATAAGGTAGTTTTGAACTTGTCTCGTTTTGACAAATGGATAAATCTTTTAGAGTCCTTTTATTGTTTTCAATCAGTGCTTTTTTCTTTTTATGACTCCAACCCTGAATTTGTTTCTCCCTTTCAAAAGCATCCTTAACACTCCAAAACTCTTCGAGATAAACTAATGTTACAGGTAGTTTCTTTTTGGTATAATTAGAGCCATTTCCAGATTGATGCTGTCGTAATCTTTGTTCAAGATTTTTTGTGCTTCCAGTATAATAAGTTCCATCATTACACTCTAAAATATAGGTATATCCAGGCATAAAAATGATTTAGTGGTTATGACAAATATAATAGTTTTGTTGATAGGTCACTGAGTATTCTAAGACTAAAACAACTTTTTACATACTTAATTTAACATAAGCTTCATTTCTTTTCTGAACTGCAAAAACTCGAGCTACGATTTTACA
>JAUICI010000068.1 GCA_030427935.1 Bacteroidia bacterium
AAGCTCTAAAGTTTCTTTTCTTTTGTTTACGACCAATATAAGCATATTGTCCCGCTCTTTCTACAGCATTTTTTGCAACTGTATGTACATTTTTTCTTCTTCCGAAGTATCCTTTTGCTGCTTTAAAAACCTTTTTTCTTTTGTTTTTGGCAGCTACTGAATTAACCGATCTTGGCATAATTTTTAATTTTTTTGGTAGTTAGCGTCTCGTTAGAGAACTTTTAAAAGCTAAATACCTGGTTTAACAATATAACCTGAGTTATTTATTGAATTAAATGCACAACATGTCCTTAACATTGGACTCGTCTGCTTTGTCTATTGTGGTAAAATGAGTAAGTGCTCTTTTTCTTTTAGTCGATTTCTTAGTTAAGATGTGACTCTTAAAAGCGTGCTTTCTTTTGATTTTACCACTTCCAGTTAGCTTGAATCTCTTCTTGGCACTGGAATTTGTTTTCATTTTTGGCATAATAACAATTTTATATTTGGTTTTATTTTTTCTTTTTTGGAGCAATAAACATGATCATACGTTTACCCTCTAGTTTTGGCATCTGTTCCACAATTCCAACTTCTTCTAATTCTTGTGCTAGTTTTAAAAGCAATATTTCACCTTGCTCTTTAAACATAATAGACCTTCCTTTAAAGAACACAAATGCTTTTACCTTAGCTCCTTCTTCTAAAAATTTAGTGGCATGCTTTAATTTAAATTGAAAGTCATGCTCGTCAGTATTTGGGCCAAAGCGTATTTCTTTTACAACAATTTTTGCCGCTTTAGCTTTAATTTCTTTTTGTTTCTTTTTTTGTTCATAAAGAAACTTTCTGTAGTCAATAATTTTGCAGACTGGTGGATTCGCATTTGGGGAAATTTCTACCAAATCCAATTCTGCTTCGTCAGCTCTTTGAAGTGCGACTCTTAAGGGAACTACTTCAGCTCCTTCTCCATCCATTACCAATCTCACTTCCTGTGCAGTGATCTTGTCATTGATTCTGTGTGCATCTTCTTGCCTTCTTGGTTGTCTAGGTCCTCGACCTCTTCTGTTTGTACGCAAATTTTAGTCGTTATTATTTTTTATTTCTTCTTCTACAATTTTATTAATGAATCTCACAAATTTGTCAAGCTCCATAACACCAATATCACCTTCACCATGCTTTCTCACGGAAACGGTATTGGCATCACTTTCTTTCTCCCCAACTATAAGCATATAAGGGATTTTCTGCGTTTCGCAATCCCTAATTTTACGCTTCGTTGACTCATTGCGATCATCAATGAATCCGCGAATATCGTGATTTTTTAAATAACTCAAAACTTTTTCACTATAAGAATTGAATCGATCACTAATAGGTAAAATAGCAAACTGGTCCGATGTTAACCACAATGGGAAGTTACCGGCACAGTGTTCAATTAGAACGGCTACAAACCTTTCCATTGATCCAAATGGCGCTCTGTGAATCATTACAGGACGATGTTTTCCATTATCCGCTCCAATATAATCGAGTTCAAACCTTTCAGGCAAATTGTAATCTACTTGAATGGTTCCAAGTTGCCATTCTCTTCCTAAAGCATCTCTGACCATGAAATCCAATTTTGGTCCGTAGAAAGCGGCTTCTCCGTATTCTATAACTGTAGGGAGACCTTTTTCTTCTGCTGCTTCTTTAATTGCAGTTTCCGCTTTTTCCCAGTTTTCATCTGAACCAATGTATTTTTCCTTGTTTTCAGGATCTCTAAGAGAAATTTGTGCTTTAAAATCTTCAAAGCTTAGTGTTTTGAAAATGTATAAGACAATATCAATTACAGCTTTGAATTCATCTTTAACCTGATCCGGTGTACAGAAAATATGCGCATCATCCTGCGTAAATCCTCTCACCCTAGTTAATCCGTGTAATTCCCCAGACTGCTCATAGCGATAAACCGTTCCAAACTCAGCGAGTCTTAAAGGCAATTCTCTATAAGATCTTGGTCTAGAAGCGTAAATTTCACAGTGATGTGGACAATTCATTGGTTTTAACAAGAACTCTTCATTCTCATCAGGTGTATGAATTGGTTGAAATGAATCTTCACCGTATTTTGCGTAGTGACCTGAAGTCACATACAGCTCTTTATTTCCAATATGCGGTGTGATAACCGGAACATATCCAGCAGCCTTTTGTGTTCTTTTAAGGAACATTTCCAATCTTTCTCTAAGCTCAGCTCCTTTTGGTAACCACAAAGGAAGCCCTTGTCCAACTCTCTGAGAGAAAGTGAATAGCTCGAGTTCTTTTCCAAGTTTTCTATGATCTCTTTTCTTTGCTTCTTCAAGCAATTCTAGATATTCCTTTAGCTCCTTAGCTTTTGGGAAAGTGATTCCGTAGATTCGAGTTAACTGCTTATTCTTTTCATCTCCTCTCCAATAAGCTCCTGCTATGGACATTAGCTTAATGGCCTTAATAAATCCCGTATGAGGAATATGTGGACCTCTACATAGATCAGTAAAATTTCCTTGTGTATAAAAGGTAATCGTTCCGTCTTCAAGACCTTCTAATAGGTCTAATTTATAAGGATCCTTTGATTCTTTATATCTGGCAACGGCATCTGCTTTGGAAATTTCTTGCCTTACATATTCATTCTTTTGCCGAGCAAGTTCGGTCATTTTATCTTCTACTTTCTTAAGATCAGCATCTGTAAAATCGTAGTCACCGAAATCGATATCATAATAAAAACCGTTTTCTATTGGGGGTCCTATTCCCAGTTTAACCCCTGGATAATAAAATTCAATGGCCTCTGCTAGCAAGTGAGCCGAAGAATGCCACATAGTAGACTTTCCTTCTTTATCATTCCATGTATATAACTTCAGGTCCGAATCTTCTGTGATTTTCGTGTTTGAATCTACGGTAGTTCCATTTACTCCAGCAGCCAATACGTTTCGGGCTAAACCTTCCGAAATATCGAGTGCCACATCATTAGGAGTGATAAAATCAGCATCGTAGCTTTTTACCGAACCATCAGGTAGTGTAATATGAATCATATCAATAATTTTGAATGTGCAAATATAAACGAAAAAAGCCCCATCCTAAAGGATGAGGCTTTTAAAATCTTAGTATAATTTGGATTATTTATAACCCATAACCAGAACAACCGCTCCTCTGGAACTCATTGAGCCTTTATCCACTTTCCCGGTCGCTTTAGGGATCACATAATCTACATAAACTCTTTTCAATCTATCTGACCCTCCTTTTTTCTTGAAGGCATCATTCAATTCTCTTGAATTCACGATAAAAGATTGTCCTTTCACGTTAGAAATTTCTTTCAAAAGTACTCGATCTTCTGCTTCCTTATCTTTATTGTAAATTTTCACAACAACATCGTGGTTCGCACTTTTCGCACTGAAACTGAATTTATAATCCGTATTGTTAAAAAGGTAAACCTCTACTTCTTTTGTCTGCTCAAAAGATTTTACGTTGTAATAAGTGATTTTCGATCCATCGTATTTGAATGGAGTCAAAGATGACTGTGCTTCTGACTTATTCGATTTGATCTTTTCTCTAAATGCAGCAATCTCATCAGCAGTTTGAGCGATAACAAATGCTGCAGATAACATTAATAAACCTCCAACTAATAATTTCTTCATGATCTTCTGTTTTTTTAAGCGTTAACAATTTCTTCTCTTAGAGCCTTGATCTTTTCCGCGATAAGCTTTAGTTCTTCGTCTGTCAATTTCACAATTTGTCCTCCTTGATCGAATTTCTTCACAGATTCCAAATTTTCCATTGCTTGCTTCAACTCATCCAATTTGTTTGCCAAATCTTTAACTTCGGCTAAATCTCCTTGGTCAGCAGAAGACTTTAGACCTTTTACAAGGTTTGACAAGATACCTAATTGCTCGATCAACATCATCCCAAGATCATCATTCTTGTTTGTTAATGCATGCTGAGATCCAAGATACATACCTTCGATCCAAGCTCCGGCAAACTGAATTGTAGCAAAATACTTCAACTCGTTGTCTTCAAGATACATCTCTGTTTTCTCGTGAACGTCGATCAAAATTTGCTCGATCGAATCTTTGTTTGCGATGTTCTTGTCAAATCTTTCAAGAAGTCCTTGATTATCAAAAACAGAATTCATGCCAATTTTTTCAGCAAGTGATTTTACTGACGTTAAATAGTTCTTTGCATCCTGTGATTTTCCGTTCTCAACACAGTAAGCTAAATCAGCAGAATAAACTCCAAAGTTCAATAATTGCTTGTACTTTGTAGTGTATTGATCCGAACCTGCAGGATCATTTGTAAGACCTGGAGTATATTCCAATCCAGAATTCTTAAAAATATATGCAATTTGAAGTGGTGATGGTAAATGAAAGTCGATATCATCAGATTCAGGAATTGCAACTCCTTGATTCTCGTTATCATCCTTTACTTCCTGTGCATCGTTCTTCTTTTTCTCTTTTTCGCCTCCGCCACAAGAATAAAGTGCGAATGCTGAAGCTACCAATACTAGACTAAGTCTTCTTAATTTTTTCATCGTTATTGTTTTGTTAGCAATGAATTAGTTTAATTTTCGCACTAAGATATAATAAAAATAGGTATCTCAAAATCTAATCTTGCAAAAATAATTGGAGATATTTCTTTCATATTCAAAGTCTTTCTAGGAAATATCCTAATTTTACCTCAACCACTTAAATCAAGACATCATGATATCCTCTTTTACAAAAGTTGGAATTTCCTTCATTTTAGGAATAACGTTATTCACATTTTACGGTCACATTTGGCTGCATATAATACTGGGTCTCTTTTTGATTTTTCTGTCCATTTGGAGCCCCTTCAGAAAAAGTATTTTCCTTTTAATTACTTGTTTCTTTCTGGGAGGTATTCACGCAAAGATTTTAGCCCCAAACTCAACAAACAACTTACCTCAAAGTATCGAAATTCAAAACGAAATCTATCTGGTTGATCAAATTAAATCCAATGAGAATTATACCCAACTAGAAGGCAGATTTAATCCGAATTCGCACATGGAACTAAAAGCTCAATTGACGTTCCGAACAAATAAAAAAAATGTTGAGGCTGGAGATATTCTAAGTATCGAAAAATCTCATCTAGAAATAATTCCAGAGAATCCATTTAAATATTGTTTTGATTTCAATTCACTACTCCTTCAAAAAGAAATCCTTTATAAATCCTGGCTGGATTCAGACAAGTTCCATCATATTGGGTCCAAAAATTCAATTCAATTTCAAATTCAGCGTATTCGAAAGACAATTGAAAACCAACTAGACCAAGATGCACCTAAAATTTCAGGTTTTCTCATGGCCCTCTGTTTGGGAGAGAAATCCAACTTAAATAAAGACACCAATAATTTATTCATTCAAAATGGAGTGGCCCATATCATGGCCGTTTCCGGACTGCATATTGGAATTGTCTATTTAATCTTTTTAAATCTGGTTAAACTCATTGCTAGGAATAAAAAAATCTTTGCTCAGATCCTCCCCGTAGCTTTGATTTGGGTATTTATTCTAATCACTGGTGCTCCTGTATCTGCCGTTCGAGCTGGATTGATGATTTCCATTTATGTGTCATTTGTTTTGCTGGGAAGAAAGAATGAAAAACTACATATGCTTACCCTTACTGCGGTTATCATCCTTTTAATTTCTCCAAATGAACTAAGTTCGATTGGTTTTCAACTGTCTTTTATGGCTCTTATTGGGATTTTATATTTCACGGATTTCTTCTTCGAAATTTTCAAAAGCAAAAATGTCGTCCTAAATTATTTTAGCTCGATAATTGCCATGAGTTTGGCGGTTCAAATCACCACTTTGCCTTTGACTATTTACTATTTCCATTCATTTCCACTTCATTTCCTACTAACCAACATCATTGCAATTCCATTTGCTTTTATTGTTCTGATCTTCTTTCTACTTTATCTTTCTTTTCTCTTCCTTCCACTGGTTTCAAAAAGCATTTTATCGATCCTTGAATACATGATTGATTTTGTAATTGACATTTTAAGTTTTTTCGAAAGATTTGAGTATTTATTCTTAAAGGATTTACACTTTTCTAAACCAACTTTGATTCTCTACTATGTTTTTCTAATCGTTTTATTTGGAGTCCCCATAATTAAGTGGTCTCTTCGAAAGAAATCGTTTTATCTTTTTGCAATCGTTTTTTTCGCTCAAATGGTTTCATTAATTCAATTCGATAATGAAGAATTCGTTTATGTATTTAATCAGAAAGGGGTTTGTGTTTTGGTCAAAACAAGAAATCAAATAGTCCTATTTCATGAAAAGGAACAAGTCAATTTAAAGTACTTTCATCCGCTGATACGAAATCATGTTCAAACGCAAAGAATCGAGTCCAATACCAAAATTCTAATTGACGAAAAAGTCATTGCCTTCAACCTTGAAAAGGAATTCCCAGTTACTCAAGATGAAAATGTGAAATTAATTTATTCTGAAGATTGCATCCCTCTAGAATTCAAAGGAAAACAAATATATGTTTCAAAAAAAATGAAAAGAAAACACCCCAATCTTGAGGTGATTGATCATTTCATTCAACTTTAGTCTTTTTTGTAGATGATTTCGTTTTTGGATGGATCTTTTTCACCACCTATTGATGAGTTAATTCTGTGGCTTATCACTTCATAATCATCATTTAGCTTGAAATAAATTTCCATAAAGACTGTAATTCCTCTTTTGGTTTGAACATTCGACCACATGTAAATCTCATAATGGGTCACCTTTGGTTTGAATCCTTTTAATTCCTCTTTTGTTTTATCGACCTTTTCTTTTAAAGATTTCTTCTCTGCTTCAAACTCTTCATCCGAACCCGTATACTTGCCCATCTTTTTTCTTCTTTCCAGATTTTCAAGCTGACTCGTATACATTTTGATTTTGATACTTTCCATTTCGTATTCTTCCGTATAGAAAGCATGAAACTTATCGAATTTTTGACCTTCCCACTTGTAGATATTTTTATCTACCCACTTTTCAACCGCTTTTTTTACTTTCTTTTCATCCTCAGTAGAATCGATTAAATCGTGATTATGAAAACTGAATAAACAAAGTAATCCGAAAAATAATGATGCCATGGTTCTAATTTTAGTTTTTCTAAAAATAGCAAAAAGCGAACCACTTTTATTAATTAAAAATTAAAAATGTAAAATTAACACTTCGACTTCGCTCAGTGTAGGAATTTAAAGGTTAGAAAACATTTAAAGTGGATTAATTGATGAAGTTAATTTTGACAATAGCGAAAATTGCTAAAGCTATGAGACAGAAAAGAAGCGTCATTAAGGTATAACGAAGTGCTTTATCTGCAATAAAAGGTTTTCTTAGTTTGCCGTGAGTTTCATAATTAATCTTCTGAACTCTCGAATAATCGGATTTATGCACACCGAACATGATGACAGTTTTTCCCGTTCTTAGGTCTTCCTCTCCTTCTTCGAACCAAATCTTTTCTTGTGTCAGTCTTTCACGAAAGAAATCCGCCATTTTCTCCTCTTTGAACCTGAACACCATATAATTCTGATTCGAAGGATGCTTTTTGTAGTTTACAAACCCTATGTCAAGACCAATGTCTAACTTGTCTTCCATTCTGTTACATATTCAATGGGTTTCCTTCTTGATCTTGGCCACTCACCTTCTGGGTAACCCACATAGAAAAGTCCCAAGCACTTATCTTTTGGACCTAACTCTAAAAAGTCATTCATTTTTTGCGAATAAATGAATTTTGGACTTGCCCAAAAAGCACCCAGTCCCATTGCCGTGCAAGTCAGATGCATATTCTGAATGGCGCAGGCGCAGGCTTCAATCTCCTCTATCTCCGGAATCTTTTCAGACTCTTGTCTTTCCATGCAAACAGCGATGACTGCAGAAGCTTTCATTGGTCGAATTTTCATTCGTTCCAACTTTACTTCCACGAAAGTATCCTCATTGGTAACCTCCACATAAGTTTCAGCTAGAAAATCGGCCAAATCTTGTCGGGCTTCTTCCATAAAGACTTTGAATCTCCATGGTTGTGTTAAACCGTGAGAAGGTGCCCAAATGGCATTATTCAGCAATAATTCGATTTGTTCTTTATGAACTTTTCGATTCGAGAAGTTTTCGGGATAGATGGTTCTTCTATCTCTTATTATCTCGTTTATTTCTGATATATTGTATTTCATGATTAATGAAAAATGAAGAATGAAGAATTAAAAATTAGGCTTTGAGAGATTCTAACTTTTCTTCTAGTACCTGAATTTTTGTTTTGGCGTCGGCTTCTTTTTTGCGTTCGGCAGCCACAACTGCTTCCGGAGCGTTGTTTACAAATCTTTCATTGGAAAGCTTTTTTGCTACTGATTGCAGGAATCCTTTACTGTACTCTAATTCCTCTTCAATCTTTTTGATTTCTCCTTCAACATCGATATCCTCTCCCATTGGAACGAAATATTCGTTTGCTTTCACCATGAAAGAAAAGGCTCCGGCCAACTTTTCATTGGTCTTTTCAAACTTCGAGAGGTTCCCCATTTTTATTACAACTGATTTAAAATCATCCGATACCGAATCATTGATTTTGGCATGTAATTCAACCTTTAATTTGTTGGCAATATTTTTTGCTTTTCGGAGATTTCTTATTCCTGAAATCAATTCGGTTTGATACTCGAAATCTTTAATTAAGTCGGTATTTACTTCTTTCGCCTCAGGCCAAGATGCCACAATGATATCATCTTCCCTTTCTTTCAATAGGTGCCAAATTTCTTCTGAAATAAATGGTGTGAAAGGGTGCATCAATTTCAAAATGGAATCAAAGAACTCAAGTGTTTGATCATATGTTGTTTGATCTATTGGTTGCTTGTAACCCGGCTTCACAATTTCCAAATACCAGGAACAGAAATCATCCCAAACCAATTTGTAAGTCGACATCAAAGCGTCGCTAATTCTAAACTTGGAATAGTGGTCATTGATCTCATTAATTGCCTTTGATAATTTCGATTCGAACCATTGAATTCCCATTTTAGCAGACTCTGGCTGATCAATATCCTTCACTTCCCAGTTAGTCACCAATCTCGAAGCATTCCAAACTTTATTTGTAAAATTTCTACCTTGCTCACATTGAGAAGAATCGAATGGTAAGTCATTTCCAGCAGGAGATGAAATCAAGATTCCAACTCTTACCCCATCCGCTGAGTACTTTTTAATCAACTCGATTGGATCAGGTGAATTCCCTAGAGATTTGGACATTTTTCTACCCAGTTTATCTCTTACAATTCCTGTATAGTATACATTTTTGAAAGGTAATTCATCCATGTATTCGTATCCTGCAATGATCATTCTCGCTACCCAGAAAAACATAATTTCCGGTGCTGTTACCAAATCATTTGTTGGATAATAGTATTTGATTTCTTCATTTCCAGGGTTTGTAAGTCCGTCAAAAACAGAGATTGGCCATAACCAAGAAGAGAACCAAGTATCCAAAACATCTTCATCTTGTTTTAAATCTGCCGCTGTTAAAGAAGCATTCCCGGATTTTTCCTGAGCCAATTTCAAGGCCTCATCCGCATTATCAGAAACCACATAATCATTATCTCCCTTACCATAATAATAAGCCGGAATTCTGTGTCCCCACCATAATTGTCTTGAAATACACCAGTCTTTGATATTGGTCATCCAATGCTCATAAGTGTTTTTCATATTATCTGGGTAGAACTTGATATTCCCATTCATCACATTATCCAAAGCTGGTTTCGACAATTCTTTCATGTCTACAAACCATTGCAGGGATAATTTTGGTTCAATCGCGGCATCCGTTCTTTCTGAAAAACCTACCTTATTAATATGGTCTTCTACACGAACCAAATAACCCAAGTCATCCAATTCTTCCGCGATTTTCTTTCTCACTTCAAAACGATCTTGGCCTTCATAATGCAGACCATACTGATTTAGAGTTCCATTATCATGTAAAATATCGAAAGTTTCGAGATCATGTTTTTTACCAATCTCATAATCATTCGTATCGTGAGCAGGTGTAATCTTCAAGCATCCTGTTCCGAACTCTGTATCTACATATTCATCAGTAATGATTGGGATTTCTCTATTGGCAATCGGAACGATGGCTTTCTTTCCGTGTAATTTCTTAAATCGAGGATCTTCAGGATTCACACAAATAGCAGAATCTCCCAAAATCGTTTCCGGTCTTGTTGTTGCAATGGTTACCCATTCATCATCAGAATCTGCAACCTTATATCTTACATAATAAAGTTTGGAGTTTACCTCTTTATGAATTACCTCTTCATCAGAAAGCGCAGTTTGAGCCTCTGGATCCCAGTTGATCATTCTTACCCCTCTATAAATCTTACCTTTCTTATAAAGGTCCATGAATACCTGAATAACCGACTTGGAATATTCTGGATTCATTGTGAAATCGGTTCTTTCCCAGTCACATGAAGCTCCTAATTTTTTCAATTGCTCCAAGATGATACCCCCATGCTTGTCTTTCCATTCGAAAGCATGTGCAAGGAATTCATCTCTAGAAAGATCTGATTTTTTGATTCCCTCTGTTCTTAATTTCTGAACCACTTTGGCTTCCGTAGCAATAGAAGCATGATCCGTTCCAGGAACCCAACAAGCATTTTTTCCTTCCATACGCGCCTTTCTGACCAAGACATCTTGAATGGTATTGTTCAACATGTGTCCCATATGCAAGACACCTGTGACATTCGGTGGAGGGATCACTATTGTGAACGGCTCTCTATCATCCGGTTCTGAGTGGAAATAACCTTTTTCCATCCAGTATTGATACCATTTGTCTTCAGATTTTGAAGGATCGTAATTCTTTGGAATTTCCATTATGCTTTTAGTTCATTTAAAATTGACTTGCAAAGATAGGTTTATCAAATTAAAAATTAAGAATGAAAAATGAAAAATGGGGAATAGGAAATAGGAAATAGGAAATAGGAAATAGGAAAGTTCCGAAATCCAATTCTTCTTTCCTTGTGCTGAGCTTGTCGAAGTATGCATCCTTCATTCTTAATTTTTCACTTTTAATTTTTAATTGCGAGCTTACGAGCCCTGTTAACGATTTGTTAAAGAAATTTAACTGTCGGAATAATGTTCTTATATTTGGTGTATATATGATTGTAAAAATTAAAAGAATTATGAGAAAATTTATTTTATCACTAGGGTTAGCAGCATTTGCGATCATGTTCGCAGGAGTTGCAACAGCACAGACGCAAACGCCAACAGTTACAAGTAAAGCAGCTGTTGAGTTCGACAAGGACGTACATGATTATGGTACAATTGATCAAGGTGGAAATGGAGAATGTGAGTTCAAATTGAAGAACACAGGAACGGAGCCATTAGTTATCAGAAATGCAAGAGGATCTTGTGGATGTACAGTTCCAACTTGGCCAAAAGAGCCAATTGCTCCTGGAGCTTCTGCTACGATCAAAGTGAAATACGATACTAAAAGAGTTGGAGTAATCAACAAATCGGTTACTGTAACATCAAATGCTTCGAATGAGCCAACTAAAATCCTTAGAATTAAGGGTACGGTTAAAGCGAAGCCTGCTGGTGGAGCACCTGTAAACAACGGTGGTCCGGCCAACAACTAGAAAAAGGCAAATTTTTCGCGATCATAATAACAGCAATGAATTCCGCTCGGTACTCCGCAGCGGAATTTGTTTTTTTGAGCTATCTTTAATCTAACTGGAAACTTAACCTAAAGTGAATTTCAAGAGAATAAATGCAGGTGGTTTTGATAACGATTTACCACGCGAAGGGATTCGCGCGGCAACGGGGGGGGGGTTGATACGAGCGTGACGCTCGCACCAGTTGTGTGAAAATAGGAAAAGTAAAAAATAATCTATGATATTTAATAAAATCACTATTGTCTTAATACTATTCTATGCATTCACATCATGTAATGTAAATTACGTCTCTAAGAAGTATCGAGAATTCTCAAACGAAATTAGAAATGGAAAGGAAGTTTTTTTAAGAAGTGTTAGCTCTTCAAAGAGATTGGTTAATGGTGAAATAGTTAATACTTGTAAATGTTCTTCTGAAATTAATCGACTGATTAAGATTGTTTCACCAGACTCAACAAAAGTTATGGGAATTGATTGTTCATTTGTTTTAGAATTTGATTATCTAAAAAAGATGGAAAACTATCTTAGAGATAAAAAATTTAAAGGAGATGTAGAATATATTACTACTTGGATAGAATATAATTCACTTTTGTACAAAGGACAAGATAGATGACTTATAGTCTAAACCCCAGGCTGGTAAGAGGGAAAATTCAAGCAATTTTACAAAGACGATCCCGATCATAATATGCTAGCTGCTATCTTCTTTTTCATGTTGATTGCGTTGATCATTTGGGGCCTTTTATAAACAATTTGTAAATCCTTTCCTAACGCACTAATCATCAGTTTTTAAATTTAGAACGCTAAGTCATTTATTTCACATAGCTCTTCCGTCAGACCGCACTTTCATTAGCTTGTGCAAAAAGACCTACATCCCCTTAGATGCCTTAAAAGTCTCTGGGAACTCCTTTATTGTTTCTTTAGAGCTACGACCAATAAGCAGACCTTGAAGAATTTCTATGGACAGACCACTATTTTTTATAATCTTGACGAGTTCTTTTCGGGCTTCACGTATATCTTGAAGATCTTCTTTTTCTTTGTTTCGATTATAATTTACATAACCTAAACAAAGTTTTGAAACCTGTCGATAAAATCTACTATCTACATCTGCATGAGTAATGGTGTCACCATCTTTAAGAATTCCATTAAGAGTGTATAAACCCAGAGTGGTACAGGTGTCAATATATGCAGCCAATTCACTTACTTGGTAATATCTCAAGACCTCAACATCTGCAATATCATTATCAAGAACCATTTCCTTTTTCTCTGGTTCCAATTTACTTTCCTGGTTATTTTTTTCTGCTGATGCATTCCCAGACTTCTGCTCTTCAGTGCATGAAAACATCAAAATCGAAATAAATAGAATCGTGTACAGTTTCATCATATCATCATAATTTTCTATGCTCAAAAAATAATAAAATTATTGAAGAAATGGGTCCCCCAGCTAGTATGAGTATTTTGCTCAGATCGTTGAAATCTTCTTTTAAGCAAGGTATTCCTAAACAATTTGTTAATTCCGTTAAGAAGTTGTGAATTTCCTTTAAGTCAATAATCCTATCCCCAAAGAAGCTATTCCTACTCTTTCACGACTCGATAGACAGCCTTCTCCTGATTTGAAATAATAGTTACCGAATAGATTCCTCTTTCCTGATGTTCGAGAGATAATTCGATTTTTTGAGTTTGACTATATGAATCTTGGAAAACAACTCTACCATCGATACTTTGAATAAAAACTTGTATATCTTGTAAAGACCTACCTAAATCAATTGTAAACCCATTATTTGTAGGATTGGGAAATAAAATCGCCTTATTATCAAGTGAATTGTTCACAATACTCACATTGGTAATAGAGATACAACCCGTAGTATCCGAGCATCCATTCTCCATCAATTGTATTGCATAATTTCCATTTGAAGTCGCAGTATATGATTGACCTGTTTCACCATTAAGTACTGAAAAAGAATTGTCACAATCCAACCATTGGTATACCGCATTTGAATTATTTGCTGTGATGGTTAATCCGTTAACTGAGGTTGTCAAATCAGAGATTGAATTCACAATTAAATCCAAGTTAACGATTGAATCACATCCATTTATCGATCCTGCAGTGTAAGTATATGAAACTGAATTATTGGAAGAATAATAAGTATTTCCATCTATCCAAACTAGAGAATCACAAACCGTCCTAGAATCCGTATAGATTGAAGGCTGAATTATCGTCAAATTTAAACTCACAATTGAATCACAACCATTGACCGCACCATTGACCAATGTGTACGTAGCCGTATTATTACTAGACGTGTAGGTATTCCCATCAATCCAATTAAACGAAGTGCAAGCTGTTTGAATATCTGTTCCAAGAGCTATAGGAATGATAGTTAAATCTAAAGTTATTGTAGAATCACATCCATTAGCTGCACCGTTAACTAAAGTATGTGTGGCGGTATTATTGTCTGTAGTATATGTATTTCCATCTATCCATTCATAAGAACCACATTCTGTACGAGTATCCGTCCCGAAAGCAGGCTGAAGAATCGTTAAATTTAAAGTAATAATGGAATCACAGCCATTTACAGCTGCATTTGCTAAAGTGTGCGTTGCTGTATTATTATCTGTTGTATAGGTGTTTCCATCTATCCATGTAAAAGAACCACACTCTGTACGAGTATCCGTAGAAGTAGCAACCAATTGAGGTGTCCCATCATCGGTGATTGTAACATCAAAAACTCCTGAAAAATCAGTTGATGATCCATCAATGAAAACCCAGTATTTTTGCCCTGGATTTAAGCAGCCCAGAGTCAAATCCACGTCAAAACCTAAGCCATCAGCAGAACCAAGAAGTGTCAGGTTTCCCGAACATAGATCATCATCCGTCTCATAAACTGCTAGCTGAAGATCAATAGGATCTCCTAAAGCATCAGAATTCACATCAATGACCACATTACCAGTAAGAGGAGCAACAAACTCGTACCAAACGCCTTGATTAGAATTTCCAAAAGGACTTGGATCATTTGTATTAGATCCACAAGCATTTGTTTGACTTAAAGTAGAAGTTCCAACTGAACCTGAACTGGGTACTGTACCTAAATCAGTAGCATCACAAATTTGATCACCCACAATTTCAAAGCCGGTATTTTCAATTTTAATACCAAAAAAACCTGATTGTCCTCCTGGGTTTACTGTTGCTGTAGCTTCTCCATCAACAAGAATAAAATAAGTAGTATTAGGCTTAAGACAATAAATACTTAACAATTCATCATTGGATAAGCCCAATCCCTGATAATCATCCTGAATCAAAGTCAAGGAGCCGGAACACAAACCGTTACTGCTCTCATATATCGCCAATTGGAGATCAATATCATCACCTATATTCTGAGGATCCGAAACCGCATCAATATTGACTTGTGAAGATATTGAACTTCCAGTGGTAAATTTAAACCATATCGCCTGATCGTTTGTCCACGAAGGGTTTGGGTCCCCAGCATTGGTTGCACAAAAATTTTGAAAATTGCTAAGTGTATTATCACCTAAGGTTCCACCGTCAATCAAAGTACCTAAATCAACTGCATCACAAACTAAATCGTAATTCGGCAGGAATGAACCTGTTACAGCAATAGTAAAATTAACATCTCCCCAACTCCCATTAGAACCATCGTTTGCAATTGAAAGCGTATAGGTCGCAGAATTTCCTGGGGTTGGAACTGCATATGTTTGACAGAGCTGTTCTAGACAAGCAGCTGAAACTCCACATGTTCCGTCTTCTTCATATACTTCCATGCACATTTGTAAACTAGTAGGTAAAGCATTTTCACATGTAAAGACCTCTAAATACTGCTGATTTGGTGCCGTCCTGTTAAACCCTGGGCAATCACCTTGATCGTAAAAGTATTTTGTTTGACTATCAACCTGAAATGATAAGGCTGGCTCAACTCCTAACGGGACCCCAAAAACAGTACCATCATCACAAGAAGTATTAACGAAAGTAGAATTTACAGTGACCGAAATGGTTACTTGACTAAAGGCCTGTTTAAACAAAAAAACAAACACGAAAAAGAATAATAACAACCTCATGATGAGCGAGTTTTTTTTTAATAATTAGCGCTAAACTAATAATTATAGTGCGGAGTACAATCGAAATTTAAAGGTATCTTAAAGCAAAAGATAAAGTTGTTCCCTATTTAATAATTCAACTTCTTGAAAATTTAAAACAAATCCAATTTCAGCAGAACGAAAACCTTAACTAACAAGGAAAACCATTTCTAAATAGACTAAAAAAACAATCTTAATCTACCTATCGCATCAGTCACTATTGGTACTGATCTAATTTCATTTCCTAAACAATTTGTTAATTCCGTTAAGAAGTTGTGAATTTCCTTTAAGCTCAAGTTAAATAAGGGATTCCACCTCACATTCTGTCCTACATTTGAAATATAAAATTTATAAAACAATTCAAATGAAAAATCTATTAATTCTAATGATCGTTTTGGTTTCGGGAACGATCTTCGGGCAGGAAGTGACTGCTTTACAAAACGGAGCAAAGATGGAATTCGATAAGGAGGTTCACGATTATGGAACCATCAAAAAAGGAGATGATGGTCATTGTGTGTTTAAGATTAAAAACACCGGAAACCAACCTTTGCTTATCCGAAATGCCAAGGGTTCTTGTCAGTGTACGGTTCCAGAATGGCCAAAAGAGCCTATACTTCCGGGTAAAACTGCCGAAATTAAAGTCAAATACAATACCTCTCGAGTTGGGGTGATCAATAAGAGTGTGACCATTAGCTCGAATGCGATGAATGGAACTACGAAGGTTTTGCGGATTAAAGGGACGGTGACGGAGTGATAGGTAATGGTTAATAGTTAATAGGTAATAGGTAATAGGAAGTAGGAATTAGGTAATAGGAGCTCATGTCTTGTGTCTATTGTCTATTGTCTATTGTCTATTGTCTATTGAAATATAATTAGAGGTTGCGGTAGGTGACCTCTTTTTTTGTTTTATTTTTGGGGAAACTAAAACTAGACAGATGAAATTTTCTCCCTTAATGTACTCAATTACAACCGCATTACTTCTTCTATTTTCTTGTTCGGAAGAGAAAAAAGAAGAACCGAAAGAAGCGACTGAAAAGTCACAAGAAGAAACCATCGAAGAAACAGATCTAGCGGCAGAAGATCTTGAGTTAGTCGATTTCGACACCACTTTATTAGGCAAAGATTATTTCAGTGGAAAAGAAGAATTGTTGGCCAAACTAAAAGGATTGGCCTCCGATGCGAAAAGCATTCCTTTTTATTTTGTTCAGGGAGACCAGCATTATTACATTACTTCAGATCAAACTGAGAAAGAAGATTTCTATGAGTTGAATCCTTCAATGCGGTTTGGGTTAATCCAAGGTGATAGCTTAGTCCTATTGAAAACGGAGTACGAAAAGATTTACAATCCCAATTTTACAGCTAAAAACTGCGTGGAATTCAGAAAAGGGAATTTGAATGGCTTACTGAATTTCCAAACGGGACAGAAGACTGAAGCCTATTTCGATTATATCGTTCCTCAAAGAAATCAAAATGACGAAAAAGTATATGCCAATCGGTTTGGAAAATGGTATAGTATTGATGTCAATACAATGAAACATGAGCAATTGAGTTCATTTGACGCGCGAAAATCAATTGGGAAAACCAAATTGATGGATGTGAACAATCCTGCTACATGGATTATTAAAACCAAAGTTGAAGAAAACGATGGACCAGGTTATGGTTCGAATATTATCGTGGTGCCGTCTTTTATCGCCAAAACGGATGTCATGGGGTCAGATTACTATCCCGCCTTTATTCCAAAAGGTCAGAAACAAGCTGATTTCGGAACTGAGCAACTAAGTATGAAGATTGATGAAATTCGATCCCTTAATGAAAACGTGGTTTCCTTTATTTCAAATTCGTATATCGAAGAAATGGATGTGCGAGGATATGAATCTCAGAATCAATATCTGACCATTTTAAATATCATGAAAAATGAAATCACGACCATCGGTTTGGGATCGAATGGCGATTATAATTATTGG
>JAUICI010000069.1 GCA_030427935.1 Bacteroidia bacterium
CCAACGTTTATCCATGGCCTTCGAAAGAGGAGTTTGCAGATGCCTTCATGAACATGGACACGCAAATGGATGATTTAGCCAAAGCACGTCAGAATCTTTCGGGTGAGAATATGGCCTTCGCTGCCGCTCGACTTCCAGCCGAAGGGAGTATAACCTATAAATGGGAGCAGCAGCAGTTTCAGACAAGAATCTATTATAACGGTCAAGCTCCTCCAATGAATATTCTTAACCCAATTGCTTGGGGTCAATTCATTGACTATTGGAGAAAAGGTAAGTTTTCCAAGAAAAATAAATAAGTAGCTTTTGCAATAAAAGCCTCTTTTTTCAGTTTTTAATTCCCTACTTTTGTGATTTTTTTGAAATATGAGGGGAGTCCTTTTTATTGCTTTATTACTTTCGAATATCCTTGTTTTAGCTCAGGAAACTGCTGAAATCAAAGGTTTCGTATACAGTGATGAAGGTATTCCTTTAAAAGATGTTAACATCACGCAAGTTGGAACCAAGAATAAAACGGTTTCTCAAAATAATGGTTCCTTCTCTCTAACTGTAACCCCAGGTAAAGTATCAATCAATATTTCATTCCTTCAAAGAAGACGTTTATTTGATATCAAAATCAAAGCCGGAGAGGTTAAGAATCTGGGTAAAATCAAAATGGGTGCGATTTATTTGGATACGGCAACAGTTGTAGGAAAAAACAATGATGTTGAAGATAAGAGACCAAAAGAATTTCTAGATAAACTACCAAAGATTGATTTTAGTTTGACTTCACTTCCAAATGCAAGTGTAGAAAAGACTCTAACCTATGTGACAGCCGCCGTAAGTAATAATGAGTTGACTGCAAATTACAATGTAAGAGGAGGTAATTTTGATGAAAACCTGATCTATGTGAATGATATTGAAATTTACCGTCCCTTCTTAATAAGGAGTGGTCAACAGGAAGGTTTAAGCTTTATTAATACAGACTTAGTAGAGGATGTTGGGTTCTCAGGTGGAGGATGGGAAGCTAGATTTGGAGATAAATTGTCTTCCGTATTGGACATTAAATACAAAAAACCCAAAATTTTTAAAGGATCTGCCCAAGCCTCATTCATGGGGGTTCAATCCCATATTGAAGGTTCCTTCAAAAGAAATATCGCTACTTTTCTTATCGGTGCTAGATATCGTGCAAATGGTTATTTATTAAATGCCTTGCCAACAGAAGGGGAATACATGCCTCAATTCTTTGATGTTCAAGGTTTGTTTGATTTTAATATTTCTGATAATGTAAGCTTCAGTATTCTGGGGCATTACTCGAGTAATTTGTATCATTTTATTCCTCAGGATAGAGAGACTTCTTTCGGTACGGTAAATCAAGCTCTCGCTTTAAAGGTTTATTTTGAGGGTCAAGAAAAAGATCAATATAAAACAGGAACTGGAGCACTGAATCTAAACTGGAAAGTGAATAAGAATTTAAGTTTGAGATTTTATGCCTCTTCCTTTTTAACTGATGAAACCGAACATTACGATATTTTGGGTCAGTACTTCATTAACGAATTGGAGACAAATGCGGGATCGGATGATTTTGGAGATTCCATTAATAATATTGGAGTAGGGTCTTATTTGGAACATGGTAGAAATGATTTGACAGCGTGGATCAATTCGGTTTATCATAAAGGAACATACAATTTTACTTCAGAGAACGAAGAGAACGCTCTTAATCGAATTTATGTGGATTGGGGTGTGAAATATGAGCACGACGAGTTCAAGGACAATTTAAGTGAATGGCTGATGCAGGATTCAGCTGGATTTAGCTTACCTTATAATCCGGATCAAATTGAATTAAATGATATCCTGAAAGCAGATAATCAGATTTCATCTAATCGATATACGGGTTATGCGCAGACTTCTTTCGAGTTCTTTTTCAAAAAAGACACCGTCCCATTAAAATTTCGAAAAAAGACTTTTGTTAATGATACGGTTAAAGCCGTTGAGACTTTCTACGACACCGCCTTTAATTCAAACTCAAAACTCGTCTTGAATTTAGGTGTACGTGGTGGTTATCTTGATATTAATAATGAAGGTTGGGTGACACCTAGAATGGTGCTTTCCTATTTCCCAAGAGCCTATTTAAGAGAAGAAGGACGATTGAAGCGAAGATTAGTCGAACTTAGATTAGGTACTGGATTGTATTATCAACCTCCATTTTACAGAGAGTTCAGAAGGCTTGATGGGACTTTGAATACCAATGTAAAAGCTCAGAAATCGGTGCATGCCTTATTAGGAGCAGATGTTTATTTTAGCATGTGGAGTCGAAAATCGCCTTTCAAATTTTCTGTCGAAGCCTATTATAAATATCTATGGGATGTAAATCCATACCAGATTCAGGAGGTTCAAATAGAATATTTGGCCAACAATAATGCGAGAGCGTATGCCTACGGAATCGACTTCAAAATAAATGGAGAGTTTATCCCAGGAATTCAGTCTTTCCTTAAGTTTGGTTTCCTTAGTACGAAGGAAGATATTTTAGACGATCAATACACCCGATATTTTGATGCAGCTGGAAGTGAAATATTTGATCCGACTCAAGCAGTGGATTCGAGTATTGTAAATCCAGGATTTATTCCAAGACCGAGTGACCAATTATTCAACATAGGTTTGTTGTTTCAGGATAGAATGCCAAAAATTGAAGCTCTATCCGCGTCATTATCTTTGTTATTTGGAACACGATTACCTTATGGTCCACCAAATTCGCAGAGGTATCAAGATACTTTGAGATCGCCTTCCTATTTAAGAGTAGATTTGGGAATTGCCTATAATTTCATGTACAAGAAGCCAAGAGTAAAGAAATTCTGGAGGGCTTTTTCGGACATCATCTTAAGTTTTGAAATTTTCAACTTGTTTGGAAAAGACAATGTGATCTCTTACACCTGGGTGCAAGATATTGAGGCTAGATATTACGCTGTTCCAAATTACTTGACAAACAGAAGGTTCAATTTGAAATTGGTATTACGCTTTGATACCTCAAAGAACAAAAATCCTATTCCGGAAAAAACCAAAAAGAAGAGGAAGGATTAGTTAGAGATGTACAAAATTGAAAAGCCGTCGAAATTTGTTTGATAATTTCGGAGCCCGTAAACCGCATTTCCTGAAATCACAGTCCCATCTAACAACGAATAAACAGCATCTGAACATTGATCATTTAAGAAAAGAAAGTTGTCTTGATCAACTTCTAAAGGTGTGCAATCATATCCTCCTTCAGCCGTAGACATCCGATCGTAACAAACAAATTCATCTATGGATCTTCGGTAGATTACAAGTCCCTTAACACCGCCATTTACATAAGCATAGCCTCCAACCGATTGCAGGTTCGAATAGGAAGGAAGCATGATGTTGATTTGAACACTTACCGCCACATTTGGGACTGGATGTTCTCCAAGACCTTGGCAAGAGTAATTGACAAACAATAAAATAATTGATATTTTCGTTAGAATAAATGTTCTCATTTTAATCTTTCATCTGTTGTGAAATTAAAACTGGTATTTTTCATATTTATTGCCTCTGTAGGCTTCTGCAATATAGGATTTTCTCAGAATGCAGACAAGCCAACAACGATTAAGGAGTCGAAGAAACAGCTTGCGAAAAAGAAAAAGAAACAGACCAAGATGAAGGCGAAAGCAATGAAAAACGCCAAAAAACAATGGTTGAAATTGCAATCTAAAGATGCGCGAAAACGTATTAAGAAAAATGAGAAAATGAATAAAAGAAGAAGAAAAGGGAAGAAGTATAAGATCTATTAATCTTTCTGTTTTCAAATCCAGTCCCCAACATTTTTCAATATTTAGACCTGTATATTATTATTCTATCCTAATTCATAGGGGCTAAATTTTTCCAAATCACTACATTATCTTTGTTTCTACGAATATTCTGAAATAATCAAGGATATTTATTTTGTTGTTAACTATTTGTTAGAAATATTTTTTTCTATATTTACGGGCTTTGTTGCTTTATAAAAGACTTTAAAAATACATTTTGTTTATGTTACGAAAGTTAGTGTTGTTGTTCGTATGCGCTTTATTTTCAAGCGTGTATACGTTCTCGCAGGTAGGGAATGGTACAGTGAAAGGTACAGTAAAAGACGCAAGTGGTGAGCCACTGCCCTTTGTAAACGTTGGTTTATTTCAAAATGGGGTAGCGAAAGGCGGAGCTCCTACCGATATCAATGGTAAATTTATTATTCAGGGTGTAACTCCAGGTGAGTATGACGTGGAGGTGACCTTTGTTGGTTATGCTCCGACGAAAGTAACCGGGGTTATTGTAAATTCTGGAAAAATTACCTTCCTTGATAAGTTGGTACTAAACGAAGGAGAAATGCTGGATGTAGTCGAGGTAATCGAATACGAAGTACCTCTTATTAATAAGGATGGTGGTTCTTCAGGTGGTACAGTTACAAGAGAAGATATTTCCAAAATGGCAACGAGATCTGCTAATGGTGTAGCAGCAACTGTTGGAGGTGTTGTTGATAATGGGGATGGACTTTCGGTAAGGGGTTCGAGAACAGAAAACACCTATTATTATATTGACGGTATTAAAGTAAGAGGTAGTACGAATCTTCCGAAATCAGCCTTGCAAGAGGTTACAGTTATTACTGGTGGACTTCCAGCAAGTTATGGTGACGTAACGGGTGGTGTAATTTCGATTACAACTAGAGGTCCTTCTGCTAGATTCTTTGGTTCCTTGGAAGCTGTTACTTCAGGGTTCTATTTCAAAGGAGCGGACGACAGAGGATACGATGGCAAATCAATTGGATTAGATCCTTATGCCTATAACTTGGTTGAAGGAATGTTGTCTGGACCTTTATTTTTCAAAAAAGACTCAACAGGAAAAAAGACAAGACCGATTCTCGGTTTCTTGCTTTCTGCAAACTATACGGATCAGTTAGATCCAAGACCTGTAGCTGGAGGGATGGAGAGAATCAAACAAGATGTTTTGGATGATTTATTAGAAAATCCATTGAGACCAACTGGAACAGGACAAGGGACTTATTATAATTCAGATTTCTTAAGAACAGATGATTTTGAAACGGTTAAATATAGAATGAACGCAAGATCACGTACGGTTTCTGCAGCAGGTAAGATCGATGTGAATGCAGGTCCTTCCATTAACTTAACATTTGGAGGTTCCTTGAACTATAACTGGGCAAGTAACCACAGTTATCAAAACTCATTATTTAACTTCTATAACTTCGGTAACACAACTGCTTTCGACTGGAGGGTTTATGGTAGATTCTCTCAAAGATTCTCAGCTGGAAAAGATTCAAAATCGAAAATCAAATCTGCACAGTACTCTGTAATGGTAGATTATTCGAAAACGAATCGATTGTTTCAAGATGATAGACACGAAGATAGATTCTTTAACTATGGATATGTTGGAAGATTCAAAACTTACAAGATACCAACATATGCCTACACAGGTAGCGGATATAATGATTCTTTGATTCATGATGGATTTAGAGATACATTGGTTGAGTTTACACCTTCTGACGTAAACTCTTCTTTTGCAGCAATCACGAATCAGTACTACAATATTTATGCAGACAGACCTCAAGGTAACTATGAAAACTTGACTCAGATTAACGCAGGTAATGCATTGAGAAATGGAGATGCACCACAATCTGTATATGGAATCTGGTCAAATGCTGGTACTCCTTATAATGGATATGGTAAATATGAAACTGAGCAGTTTAGAGTTACAGCTTCAGGTACAATGAATATTGGAGATCACGCTTTATCTCTTGGGTTCGAATATGAGCAAAGATGGGATAGAGGATTTGAAAGTGGTCAAACTGGACCGATTTCACTTTGGACAGTTGCGCGTCAGTATATGAACTTCCATATTACAGAGTTGGATGAAAATTCTGCAACATGGGATTTCTTTGGAACATTCCCAAGAGTTACTTATGATAGATTGAATTCTGGATATGGTGCTCAGTCAGGAACGTTTGAATATGGTGGAGCTCAAAATTCAGATGCACAATACTTCTTTGATTACAATGTGAGAAAAGAATTAGGATTGGATCCATTTGGAACAGATTGGGTAGACATCGATGATTTAGATCCAAACTTATTCAGATTGGATATGTTCTCTGCTGATGAGATCTTTAACTCTGGTAACACTTTCTTCGAGTATTGGGGGTATGATCATACTGGGAAAAGAATTAAAACAGCAACAGATATCAATGCTTATTTTAGCGAATTTGATGATGATGGTAACTATAAAAGAACGATTGGTTCATTCCAACCAATTTATGTTGCTGGTTATTTAATGGATAAATTTGCATTCGACGATATCATCTTCAACGTGGGTGTGCGTGTGGATGTTTTTGATGCTAACCAACCAGTACTAAAAGATAAGTACTTGGTTTATTCGGCTAGAACTGCTGGTGAGGTGAATCAGTTCTCTGATGGAACAGACATTATTCACCCAGAGTCAATCGGAGATGATTATACAGTATATGTAGACAATGTTGAAAACCCAACAAAGATTAATGGGTATAGAAGCGGAGACACTTGGTATGATGCCGATGGTGTTGAAGTAACTGATCCGAAAACTTTGGAAGGTGCAAATGGTATCGCTCCATGGTTGGTTAATCCAACATTGGAAACACCAACTGCTGATGCTTTTGAAGACTACAAGCCGCAGATTAATATTATGCCTAGAATCGCATTCTCATTCCCGATTTCGGATGAGGCGTCTTTCTTCGCACACTATGATATCTTAACTCAAAGACCAACAACTGGATTTAGATTTAATCCAATTGATTACCAATTCATGGAAGCAAGAAACGTGATTATCAATAATCCAAACTTGAGACCAGAAAGAACGGTAGATTATGAAATTGGTTTCCAACAAGTATTAGGTAAGACTTCTTCGATTAAGATTTCTGCTTTCTACAAGGAGATGAGAGATCAGATTCAGTTACAAAATATCTTCTCTGCTTACCCTGTTACATACAGAACATACGGAAACAGAGACTTTGGTACAGTAAAAGGGATTACAGTTTCTTATGACTTAAGAAGAACTAAGAATATCAGAATGACTGCGAACTATACTTTACAGTTTGCAGATGGTACAGGATCAAATGCAGGATCAGCATTGAACCTTGTAAACTCTGGACAACCAAACTTAAGAGTAATCTTCCCACTTGATTATGATAGAAGACACAACTTCAATGTTGTATTCGATTATAGATTCGGAGAAGGAAAAGATTATACTGGTCCAACTACGAAGAAGGGTGGACAGCCTTTGGCTAACTTCGGTATTAACGTTACAGGAAACGTTGGTTCTGGTTCTCCTTATTCTGCAGCTAGAGATCCTTATGCAGCTGCTTTGATCAACCCAGGATCTGCTTCAACGAAAGGATCGGTTAACGGTTCAAGATTACCTTGGAACTACAG
The DNA here is from genome assembly GCA_030427935.1 of Bacteroidia bacterium. GTDB lineage: Bacteria > Bacteroidota > Bacteroidia > Flavobacteriales_D > Crocinitomicaceae > JAGQYP01. The sequence goes on from JAUICI010000069.1 coordinate 7,434, forward strand.
ACTAGATATTCAGGTTGATAAGTCTTTTGCTCTTGGAGGAAAAGAAAAAGCGGACGGATCTAAAGGAAGAGTTTCTTACCTACAGATTTACTTAAGATTGACAAATATTATCGGAACAAGAAACGTGATTGGAGTATATAGGTATTCTGGTTCGGCTGGTGATGATGGATACCTGGCGGCAGCGCAATTCCAAGCGGCTATCCAAAATCAATTAGATGAGCAGTCGTATAGAGATTTGTATACATTAAAGATGCAAAATCCTTACCAATACTCGATTCCAAGAACAATTAGACTAGGATTGAAATTTGATTTTTAATTAAATAAAATATTCAAAGGAAAAAACAAAGATTATGAAGGGAGTGATTTTAATATTGACGATCGGATGGATGAGTACAACATTCGCTTGGAAAAGTCTAAATGATACCGGTGGCGGTGAAGACTACAAGAAGGCGAACTGTGTTCCATCAACCTCTAAACTAACGTTGCAATTTAACAATGTAGCGTGTTTGGTGGAAACTGGTGGTATCATGTGGCAGAATAGAGCTGAAGGTGCTCCTTCTTACGAGGTGCCAAAAGATGGTGGAAGACACGTGATTTATTCTGGATCTCTATGGATGGGAGGAACTGACGTAAATGATCAGTTGAGAATCGCGGCACAGCTGTTTAGATCAGGTGCAAAGAATGATTTCTGGCCTGGACCACTTACAGTGAACCAAGGAACAGGAAATTATGATCCTCAATCTTCAGGGAACTCTTCTTTAAGAAGACCTTATGGTCAGGCGACAATCTCTCCTTCAGAATGTTCTTTATACGATCAATTCTTCTCAATTAAAAAAGGAGATGTTGAAACATTTAGAATTTATTTCCTTTGTCAGATTGGTTCGCCAGATGTATCTCAATCAACATGTGATAATTTAGTTTTAGATAATACAGCTCTAGAAACAATCATTAACTGGCCAGCACACCCTTACAACTGGCAAGCGGAATCTCAAGATTATTATTTAGCACCATTTTATGATAACCCAGATGCACCGGACGGAAATGGTGCGGATGGAAATTACGATCCATTAGTAGATGGTGATTTCCCTTGGTTTGATTTAGATGGGGAAATTGACTGTAGAACAGATAGAAGAATTACGCTTTTTGGTGATGAAACAAACTGGTGGGTATTCAACGATAACGGAAATATTCACACGGAAACAAATGGTGATCCAATCGGTATGGAAATTAGAGCTCAGGCTTTTGCTTTTGCTACCAACGATGAGGTGAACAATATGACTTTCTATAATTATGAGCTAATTAATAGAGGTACTCAAACATTGGCAAATACTTACTTTGCTCAGTATGTGGATTCTGATGTTGGAGGTGCTTTCGATGACTATGTTGGATGTGACGTAACAAGAGGATTAGGATTCGGATACAATGGTGACCTTTTCGATGAGGATGCATCTGGATCGATTGGTTATGGTAATTTCCCTCCTGCAGTTGGGGTGGATTTCTTCGAAGGTCCATATATGGATGATGATGGAAAAGACAATGTCGGTCCATACATCGATTCTTTAACTTCACAATGGGTAATTCCAACTGTAAACGATGCACTTGCTGATGATGGAATTGTTTATGATGGAATTGGAATTGGATATTCAGATGGAATCATTGATAACGAAAGATATGGAATGAGAAAGTTTGTATACTTTACAAACGGTGGTGCTAACTATGAAAGTGATCCAGATCAAGCGATCCGATTCTACCAATACTTGCAAGGTATCTGGTATGATGGACAAGGAATGGTGTACGGTGGAACTGGTCACCCTTCGGGAGCACCAACTACTTTAGCTACTGATTATGCATTTCCTGGAGATTCAGATTCTTTATTCTGGGCAACTCAAGGTTTAGATCCAGGATTTGATTGGTCAGAAGAAACGAATAACAACCCACCAAACGATAGAAGATTTGTTCAGTCAGCTGGACCATTTACACTTCTTCCAGGTGCAGTAAATAACATTACTGTTGGAGTTGTATATGCTAGAGGTTCTGAAGGAGACTTAGCATCTTCAGTTAGAGCATTGAAGAAAGCGGATACAAAAGCACAAGCACTTTTCGATAACTGTTTCGAAATTTTGGATCCACCAGTAGCTCCAATCCTTACGGTTAGAGAGTTAGAAAACGAGTTGATTTTGTACTTATCAAACAGACAAGGAACAAACAACTTTGTGACTGAACCTGAAGATTATATGGAAGAAGATGATATTAACATCCCAAGACTAGACGAAAATGGAGATCCTTATGATAGATTCTTTAGATTCCAAGGATATCAAATTTTCCAAATGGTGGATGATCAGGCTTCAGTTTCTGATTTGGATGATATTGATAAAGCAAGATTGGTTGCACAAGTGGATATTGCAGATGGAGTAGATCGTTTGATCAACTACACTTTCAATGAGGAACTAGGTGTTTCTGAGCCAGCGCTTATGGTTGATGGTGAAGATGAAGGAATTAGACATTCATTTAGTATTAAAGAAGATCAGTTCGCTACTGGCGCAGTTGAACTAGTGAATCACAAGAAGTACTATTATATTGCTGTAGCTTATGCTTACAACAACTTCAAAACATATGATCCAGAAGATCCATTGTCTTTAGATGGACAAAGAAAGCCTTACTTAAGATCAAGATTGAGCTCTTCAAATTCTGAGATTTCAAGTGTTGAGGCAATTCCACATGATCCTTCTTTCGATGGTCAAGGAACTTACTTCTATACAAGTTATGGAGATGGTCCTAAAATCACTAGAATGGAAGGGTTAGGAAACGGTGGAATCTGGACAGAGTTGGATCAAGCGACTCATGATGAGATTTTGAATAATTATACCATTGATAATCCAACTTATCAGGCTGGAGCTGGACCACTTGACATTAAGATTGTTGATCCTTTGAATGTTAAAGAAGGGGTTTATACAGTTAGATTTGATCAAGCATCAGATTTAGACACTGCAGGTTGGATGATTATCAGAGAGTATACAGATGATCAAGGAGTGACAACTCAAGACACTGTAACTTCATTGAAGTCAATTGATCTAGGAACTGAGCAGTTAATCCTTGATTGGGGTATTTCTGTTGCAATTGCACAGCCTACTTATAATGGTGATTATACAGACCCGATCTCTGCAACTGCAACTTTCGCAGATTCATCGAGAATGTGGTTGGCTGGAATTCCTGATAATGATGGTCAGTACCCAACTAACTGGATTCGATCTGGAGAATTTGATCCAGGAACAGGAACACCACTTGATTTTTATGATCCATTATGTTATTCAGACTGGGTAGGTAAGGATAATGATAAGAATTATCAAACGCTTTTAGGTGGTACAGTTGCACCATTTAACTTAATCGGTTACGAATGTGAAGCGATGCCATTTAGAGTGAAATCGGCTTTCTATGACAAGAATGCAATTTCACAAACCAAATTAATTGACTTAAATGGAGTTGATCTTTATATCACCTCGGATAAGACAAAATGGACGAAATGTCCTGTATTTGAAATGTGTGATGATGCAAACCAGTCAATCGGTGGTGTTGAGCCTATGTCGCTTAGAGCAAGTAACTCAATTGATGCTGATGGAAATGTAATTGGTGGAACAGGAATGTCATACTTCCCAGGATATGCAATTGATGTAAATACTGGAAAAAGACTAAACATGGCCTTTGGTGAGAACTCAGGATTGTATACAGGTGCTGATAACGGTAGAGACATGATGTGGAACCCTACGTCAACATTTGCCAACAGTAATGGTTATCCAATCTTTGGAGGTCAACACCCAATTTATATCTTCAAGGCTGAAACGAATAACTTGAATTCAACTGATAGTATGCCTTATTATGACGAAGGAAACTATTTAGCAACTCAATTGGATCAATCACAGCCAGGGTTTAACATCCTATTTACTAGAAAGGTGTTTAGATCATGTATGTGGGTAATGTACCCATGGTTGACTCCAGGACAAGAGTTATTATCTAATGATGTTAAAGTTTCTGTAAGAATTAACAAGAAATATGAGCAATATGCTGTGAATGGTGAAAACGCATCATGGCCTATTTATCAATTTACTTTAGATAATGAAGCTACGATTCGAGATAATCAAATGGCTGTTGCAGATGAGATTGGAAAGATTAATGTTGTTCCAAACCCATACTATGCATATTCGGAATATGAAGCAGATAGATTGGATACGAGAGTGAAGATTACAAACTTACCTCAAACGTGTACAGTAACAATCTATAATATCAGAGGTAAATTGATACGTCAGTTTAAGAAAGATGATCCATTAACTTCTCTTGATTGGGATATTAAGAATCACACTGGTATACCTGTAGCTGGTGGTGTCTACTTAATCCATGTAGATATACCGAATGTAGGAGAGAGAGTATTAAAATGGTTCGGTGGATTGAGACAACCTGACCTTGAAAACTTCTAAACTGATTAGTTAAATTTGAAATAATTTCATGATGAAAAGAATATATAAGTTCATTTTTAAATCTTCGCTAGCAGCTGTTGTACTGCTTTCTTCTACTGCCTCTTTTGCGGGTAATGAAGATCGTGTGGGATCATCTGGAGCGTCTGAATTATTAATCAACCCTTGGGCGAGAAGTTTAGCGTTTGCGGATGCTGGGGTTTCTTGTGTCAAAGGATTGGAAGCAACCTATACCAATATTGCAGGTTTAGCTTTTACCGGAAAGACTGAAGTAAAGTTCAATTCGACACTTTGGTTGGGTAATTCTGGTGTAAAGATCAATGCAGCTGGTATTGCACAGAGAGTTTCCGATGCGGATGTAATTACAGTGGGTGTGACGGCCTTCTCATTTGGAGAAATTGATATCACGCAGGTGGATCTACCTGAAGGTGGTGTGGGTACGTTTAAACCAAGTTACATCCAAATTAACGTTGGTTATGCAAGAGCATTCTCAAACTCGATTTATGCAGGTATTAATGTAAAACTTGTTTCAGAGTATATTTCCAATGCTTCTGCTGTAGGGGTTGCGATTGATGCAGGTATTCAATACGTGACGGGTGAGCAGGATCAGTTTAAATTTGGAATTGCTTTGAAAAACGTAGGACCAAAAATGAGATTTAAAGGTGATGGTTTTGCTTATCAAGTGAATTATTCAAATACTGGAGTATTAGCTACTCTTGAACAAAGAGGTGCAGGTTTCGAAATGCCTTCATGTTTGTATATTGGAGCTAGTTATGACGGAATTTTCAATGAGAGCAATAAATTGACTGTTGCAGCAGCATTTCAAGCGAATTCATTTTCTTATGATAACTACCGAATAGGTTTGAATTATCAGTTTAGAGCTAAGAAAGTTGGATTCAACTTAGCAGCTGGATATGTTTTCGAGAAAGGAATATTTAAGGCTGAAACTAGAGCAAATGCTTTAACTGGTTTCACTGCAGGAGGATCGATTGATGTATTATGGGGTAAAGACAAAGAGATTAAAGACAAGTCTGGATTTGGTATTGATTATGCCATGAGATTGTCGCAACCATTTGGAATTGTCCATACATTCGGAGTATCTTTCGATATTAGATAATTTAAAATTTATTATATTTGCTGAACAAGAGAGCCTCAATGGGCTCTCTTTGTTTGTTTAAAAAAGCTTAAGTCATGTCTGAAATTAGATATTATACCGAAGAAGGATTAAAGAAGTTGAAAGATGAATTGCATCATATGAAATCCGTTGAGAGACCTAGGATTTCTCAGCAAATTGCGGATGCACGTGATAAAGGAGATCTTTCTGAGAATGCAGAATATGATGCTGCAAAAGAGGCTCAAGGCCTGTTGGAGATGAAGATTGCTAAAATGGAAAACATTGTAGCGAATGCCAGAATCATCGATGAATCCCAAATTGATAGTTCCAAAGCTTTAATTCTTTCTACCGTTAAGATTAAGAATGTGAAGAATGGAATGGAGGTAGCTTACACTTTGGTTGCCGAAAGCGAAGCGAATTTAAAAGAGAAAAAGATTTCGGTTGATTCTCCTATAGGAAAAGGACTTCTTGGAAAAGAGGTAGGAGATATCGCTGATGTAGACACTCCTGGAGGTAAAATGGAGTTTGAAATCATAGAAATCACCCGTTAATGGCAAGTATTTTTTCAAAGATAGTTGCTGGTGACATTCCCTGTTACAAAATTGCTGAGGATGATAAATTCCTGGCTTTTCTTGATATTCTTCCGTTGCAAAAAGGTCATGTTCTCGTAATCCCGAAAACGGAAATTGATTATATTTTTGACATTGAGGATGATTTGCTAGCGGAGATGATGGTGTTCAGTAAAAAGGTCGCGAAAAAAATCAAAGCGGCTTTTCCTTGTGAAAGAATTGGAGTTGCTGTTATTGGGCTAGAAGTTCCTCACGCACATATTCATTTGATTCCAATAAATAAAATGGATGACATGAACTTTTCCAACCCAAAAATGAATTTGACACAGGAAGAATTAGCAGCGATAGCAGCAAAGATTAATTCTTAATCCACTTTACGATCAGGATTATTTGCAATAAAAGCTTTCCAAGAACCAGATTTGGACTTATTGTGTTCGCCTACACCCTTTTGGAAATGATGGCAAACTGCAACCGCTAATCCATCCGTTGAATCCATGTATTGCGGTTCTTCTTTAAAATTTAATAGATTCATAAGCATGGAAGCAACTTGTTCTTTAGAAGCATTTCCATTGCCTGTAATAGCCTGTTTGATCTTTCTTGGAGAATATTCCTCAAATGGGAGATCTCTATTTAATGCAGCACCTATTGCAACGCCTTGAGCCCTTCCTAATTTGAGCATAGATTGCACATTCTTTCCGAAAAAAGGAGCTTCAATTGCCATTTCATCAGGTTTGTACTCTAAAATTAAAGCATCTACTTTCTTTTGAATTCGTAACAATTTATCCGCATGATTCGTTAATTTATTCAGCTTGATGACTCCCAATGTGATGAGTTTCATCTTTTTGCCTTGAATATGTATAATACCATATCCCATAATATTTGTACCCGGATCAATTCCCAGAATTATCTTATCTTGCATAGAGCGGAAAATGTATATAGCTAAAGCTAGTCAAAATATCATCATTTGGGGGCTCAAATTGCTCTTTTTTCTACTTTGTGGCTGGTATATTTTCGACAAAATTAAAGTCGATGGATTTCAATTTTCCTATTACTTAAATCCAATTGATTTTGTCCTATTTATTTCTTTAATGCTGATGAATTGGTCTCTGGAAGCTTCGAAATGGAAGTATTTGATTCGACATACAGAGAAGATTTCTTTTCTTACATCAGTGAAAGCAACATTAGCCGGCTTGTCCTTTGGTCTGCTTACGCCAAATAGATTAGGGAATTTTGTGGGGAAAGTACTCTATTTAAAACCACAAAATCGAATTGAAGGATCATTGTTTGCTGTTTATGGGAATCTAGCCCAGATGATCAGTACTTTCCTTTTCGGCTCGACCTGCTTTCTTTTGACCTATGAAAACTACTATGCTCAGATCAACATAGTGATGGCAAGCTTACCCTTGTTGTTTTCGATCTTATTAACTCTTGTATTTCTCTATCCAGAGCGTTTGCGCTTTTCCTTTTTGGACAAAATTTTTAGTCCTGGGTTTTTAAAATCAGTTGAAGGAATACAAAAGTTTGAAGGCAAAAAATCTATTTTACTTTTAGCGATTGCTAGACATCTCGTTTTTACCATTCAATATCTATTGGTACTTAGTTATGCACCAGAATTTTCTTTCTGGGAGGTCTTTTTGGCTGTTCAAATGATTTTCTTTTTAACGACCATGATTCCCGGACTCATCTTCGGTAAAATGATGGTTAGAGGACCTGTGGCTATTTTTGTCTTGGGAACGCTCGGTTTTTCGACTTCTTTTGCATTAAATGCGGTTTTATTTATTTGGATGGTCAATATTGCCCTTCCATCTCTCATTGGATCTTTTCTGTTTCTAATTAAAAAACGAGCTTAGGTGATTCTATTTTGGAGCATATTTCTAATAGTGTACTCCCTGCTGGCTTTTTTTATTTCGATTACTTACCTCAAGACCCTGAAGTCTGCGAGTTCATCTTGTTTAAAGACTTCAGTTCACTTGATAATTCCAGTAAGAAATGAAGAAGAGAATTTAAAAGTATTACTTCAGGAATTAAATTCAAATTCAGTAAAAAGAGAACAGGTTTTATTTGTAAATGATCATTCTGAAGATGGGTCTAAGCAACTAATTGAAGAGTTTGGTTTTGAAGTTATCGATCTAGAAGAAGATGAAAAAGGAAAAAAAGAGGCTCTAATTAAGGGGGCTAAAAGATCAAACAAAGATTTTCTTCTTTTTAACGATGCGGATGTTCTTCATCCCAAAACCTATTACAAAATATTGAATGAAGTACCTTATATGGGGGATTTTGATATTTGTATTTTGCCTGTAGAAATTGCAGATAAAAAGGGCCTTTGGAATAGGTTTGTTCAATTGGATTTTGATTTCCTTCAGTTTTTAACTTTCTCGTTTAGGGGTAATTTGGGAAATGGTGCAAATTTATTAGTGAAAAAAAGTGTTTTCGAATCACTTTCAGACGGATTGGAAACAGAACTTCTTTCCGGGGATGATTATTTTCTTATTCGTGAATGTCGGAGAAGAAAAGGGAAAATTAAATATCAACTATCGAAGGAACTATCTGTAAAAACGGAAGCACCTCTAAATTTTAATTCATTACTAGATCAAAGGTCAAGATGGATTCAAAAATCTTTCAGGAAAGGAAGTTTAATTGAGAACACATTATCCTTTCTTTGGATTGCATTGAGTTTTACTCCTTATCTATTGCTAATCAGCATTGTTCTTTCGCAGGATGAAAATTATCTTTTTATTCTATTTATAAAATTGATGATCGATATCATGCTCTTTATACCTGTTCTATATTTTAATAAGCGACTAAGATTATTATCTTTACTTCCCTTATTGCAGTTCCTTTATCCGATTTACTATATTTCGGTATTAATTCGAACGGGGAAAAGGAATAAATGGAAAGACCGTGATCTTTAAAAAGAAAAAGAAAGATAATGCAGATTTATCCAGATCACTTTCAAAAGTGGCTTGGAGGAAGTTTAGAAGGAATTCGATAGCCATGTTTGGGTTGTCGATCATTGTTCTTGCTGTGATCATTTCTGTTTTCGGCTCTCTAATTCGACCGGATGATACGGAATTTGCTAATAATCAAATTAAGTCAATTGCACGAAAGAGCCCGGGTTTTAGTTGCTATATTCTTCACGTAAAATCAAATGCGGAAGTAGAACAACCAGCGTGGTATTCCAGAATGTTTTTTGGAGGAAAGAAGATTGACGAAGATTTGATTCCAATCGAATACTTCAATTTTGATGAAAAGGGATATATTTCGTTCAAGAAGTACGAGTCTTCTAGTAATAAGAAATCTCTGGCAGATGTGTTGTATCGACTCGATCCGTCAATTAAGCCTGTGGTAGAAGGAAATCAGCTTCGATTTACAACCATTGAGGGGGAAGAGAAAGTAGAATCGATTTCAGACATGGAAGCGACCATTGAAAGCAATGCCATAGCAGAAGACACTTTTTGGTTAGGTACAGATGCGGTGGGTAGGGACGTTTTATCTCGATTAATGTCTGGAACAATCATTTCTTTATTAGTAGGATGTATTTCGGTATTCATTTCGCTTATTGTCGGTGTTACGCTCGGAGCGGCTGCTGGATTTTTCAGAGGGGCTGTGGATGATGGAATCATGTGGTTAATCAATGTTGTTTGGTCCATACCTACCTTATTATTTGTAATTGCTTTTTCAATGGCTTTTGGAAAAGGGTATTCCTCAGTATATATTGCCGTGGGACTTACGATGTGGGTGGAGGTCGCACGTATCGTCAGAGGTCAGGTCTTAACTATCAGAGAAAAAGAATTTATTGAAGCAGGGAGAGCTTTAGGGTATAAACCATTCAGAATTATTTTTAGACATGCACTTCCTAATGTGATGGGCCCCGTA
>JAUICI010000259.1 GCA_030427935.1 Bacteroidia bacterium
ATACTCAGTATAAGCCTTTAAGCTTGACCGTCGAGCTAGTTCACCTTTCCTTCTTGGTTATTTCAGTATTGAAATTTAAGGATACTAATCTAATAGCTTGTCGAAGGGTAATCCTTCATTCTACACGCTACACTCTAAAATCGTCACTCCCATCACTCGACACTCAAATATTTCTCCATATACTGTTCTTTCAAATATTGGGAGTAAACCATGGATTTCCAGCTGGATGCCCCTTCGTATTCTGATTTCTTGATGGGTTTAAAAACTTCATAGAGGTATTGAAAAGGAATGCGATCTTCTTTGGCTTTTTGCATTAAAATATGCTGATTACCTTCTTTTAGAGTCAAGAGATATTCGTAATCGATTTTGTCTTGTTCAAATTTGTCGGATAGGTTGTAATTTGTGATGACTACATCCCAATTCACAGAAAAGGCTAAGGATACAATCAGAAAAAAGCTAATTCCAGTGGTGCGGAATATGTAGAAAAATTGCTCCTTTTGAGTCACCTTGAAAATGGTGTATAGCAAACCAATGAAAGTCAGCGTGAGATAGATGAATACGCCAATACGTTTGTAAGTGAGTCCGCCTAAATCCACATAAATCCAGTTTTTATAAAAGTTAGTGCTCACTACGATGCTATTGAGGATCAGCCAAATCAGCGTAATATTGATCAAAACTGGCTGGAAAAAATTAAGATTTCCTCTAAGAAGAAAGCTGACAAGTGCTACCGTGATGACGATAGAAGCTATTAAGGCATACACACCATTATGCAATTCTTTGCTGATAAATTCGAGTCCGTTCGTTTGAAATGCAGATTTTGAGAAGAGGATAAAATCAGAACTGATCAAAAAGATCAATAAGAGGGAAAGCGTTGAGACAATTGCAATTGCCATTTTCGATTCGAGTTCTCTAGAGAGGAATTTGGTAATCTGATCGGCTCGACCTAAAACAATCTTTTTGGACATTTTATGCTCAAATCGCGCCAGAATCTCATCGGGTTTGAAAAATAGCCAAGTGTAGAAAAGCGAATAAAAGACAGCAAACAGCGCTATCCAACTAGGGGAAATCCAGTCGAAAGAGATAAAGTCGCTCAATTCATTGAAATTCTCACTTGACAAGCGATACAACTGAAGAAAAATGATGAAGAGAAAGAATGGAATAATGACGATCAGACTCTTTTTCAACCATTTACTCGATTTGAAATCTTCATCTTTTTTATCGCCAAAGAGATAGTCAATGCTGTAGGACATTGAAAGGGTTAAATTAACAACCGTATTTCTCAGTGTGTCATAAATGAGAAAGTAAAAGGTTTTGAGATTAGAATGCGAAACTGCCACAAAGTAGGTGAGGGCTAATAAGTAAAGAACCGTATGGTATTCCTTTCCTACAAAAAAGACGGAGAAACCATTAAGCAAAAGTAGGAAAGAGGCAAACCACCATTGGGGAGAACTCAGTTTTTGTCGATTAACAATTCCGAAAGAAATCACTGCCAGAAGGGCGAGTATAAACAGATTTAATCCAGGTGTTTCTGAATGCAGTAAATAAGTCGCTCCAAGAGCGAGTGTGAAATTGATGATTCTTTTTGTTTTCATATTAAATTATTAAAAAGTACTTTGAATTACAAAGTTAAGTGATAAAAAAATATATTAGCTATTTATGATTTGTTCCAATGCTTTTAAATGTTCGTTAAAGGCTTGCTTTCCGAGGGTGGTGATCTGATAAGAAGTGTTCGTTTTCTTACCAATAAAAGCCTTCTTTACAACAATATATTCTAGTTTTTCCAGGGCATTGATATGCGAAGCCAGGTTCCCATCCGTGAGCTCTAGTTTCTCTTTCAGGTATTTGTAGTCCAGCCAGTCGTTTACAATCAGAAGGCTCATGATTCCGAGTCGTACCCGAGACTCAAAGGCTTTATTTAATTTCGAAATGATACTCAAATCTTTTACTTTTTGTCGTATTTCTGGTGAATAAAAATACCATAAATTATGTGCAATAGACCGAAACCAATCCACCAGAAGAGTAATCCATATCCAATAAACTTCAAAGAGATCAATCCTAAAATAATCTGAAATACAGCCATGATTCTCGTTTCCGAAACCGTGTATTTACTGGCGGTAAACAAAGCCAAGCCGTAAAAGATGAGTGTCATCGGAGCCATGATGGCAAATAGTTTATAAGAGTAAAGAAAGATCAAAACAATTCCACCAGTCCCTAAGGGTACAGCGACTTCGGTGAGTAGTTTCATGCTTTCTCTAGATACCAATGATTCATTTCGTTTTTTTACTTTTTTATTGGTGAAGTACAATCCTGCTAGAATGGCCGCTACCATTGTTAAAAAAGCCAATAAGAGCATGCTAATTCTAAAGTTGTCTGCTGAATTATTCGTGAATTCAAATAAGAAAACCTTGTGTTCCGTGTACAAAGTCAAATAGGCGAGCAAGGAACTTATACTTCCAATTATTCCAGCGCTTACCCCAGACATTCCAGAAAGAGAAAGAAACTTACTAGACCCTTCCATCAATTTCTTGATCTCGTTGATTTGTTCTATTGATTGATTTTTATCCATTTTCAAAAGTGCTTTGAAATTCAAAGTTAATGAATAATTTGTATCGAAGGAAGAATTTTTGTTAAGAAAAGTTAAGGGTAGGTTGATTGGTTGAATGGTGGAGAGGTCTAAAGCTTTGCGAAACTTAGCGCCTTCTTAGCGATTCTTCGCGGAACAACCCAATACAAGCGTCAATCAAAAATTCGAGTTAATTGAATCCGATCTTTGTTTTCATTTATGACCATAGTATACCAAATTCCAAATAATTGAATTCGTTTGGTTTGTTGGTCGTAGACGATTTCATATAAATCTGATCCTATCCAAACACCACCAGTAACGTCGTGAAGTGAAATATTCCACCTGGCGTGAAGTGAATGCTCTTTGTATTGAAAATTGAAATATTCATAATCGCCTTGAAAAGGGTTTTCCTTATGCAGGATTAATGAATCCCTGACTACCGAATCTTTTAAATGCCCGAAATACCATCTTCCTAGGATAAAACTAGATTCGGTAGAGTCAATTGGAAAGCGTTTAAAGGTTTCGTCCACTGCAACTGT
>JAUICI010000260.1 GCA_030427935.1 Bacteroidia bacterium
TTTAAGCAAAACGGTATCTTTTTCCATCATGTGGATAATTGAATATCTTCCTTCATCGAGAGAATCAGGAATAACGAAATAAGATTTTTTATATCCCACGAAAGAGAACATGATTGTATCTCCATATCCAGCTACAAAAGAAAAGTAACCATAATAATCACTGACTGTTCCTCGCCTTGTTTTCTTATCAAAAATATTGGCAAAAGGAACTGGTTGCAGACTATCACTAGAGACAACTACACCTGAAAATTGAACCAAACCTTTGTAGTAAAGCGAATCATGTTCAATATCGGAAAGACCAAAACCGGTATCGTCCTGAGCAAAATTTACCGAAACAGTAATCAGTAAAAAGAATAGAAGTATGTGTTTTCCAATTGTCATAAGGCAATAACGACAAATTTCGTCTTTTTTTATGAGTTCAGAAGGAAATTAACAAAATTTTTAATCTTTTGATCACATGAATAGCCCCGTAAAATTTAGATATTAAATCCATTTTGACTAAATTTGCCGGAATTTATAAATCAATAAATTCGATTCACATATGTCTTTAAATGATAAAACAAAGATTCGATTAGGTTTAACCTATGATGATGTATTACTGGAACCTGCATACTCAGAAGTCCTTCCAAAAGATGTTAGTTTAAAGACGAAGTTCACAAGAAACATTGAGTTGAACACCCCGATTGTTTCAGCTGCGATGGATACAGTAACTGAATCCAATCTTGCAATTGCAATAGCGCAACAGGGAGGAATTGGAGTGATCCACAAAAACATGCCAATCGAAAATCAAGCTTTAGAGGTTAGAAAAGTAAAGCGATCGGAAAGTGGAATGATTTTGGATCCTGTGACCTTGCTTGAGGATGCAACATTAAGAGATGCTTTAAATCTTATGAAAGAGCACAAGATTGGAGGAATTCCTGTTATTGATTCAGAGCGAAACTTAGTTGGAATCATCACGAATAGAGACCTTCGTTTTCAGAAACAAATAGATGTTCCTGTAAAAGATGTGATGACCTCAGAAAGAATTATTACAACGAAAGAAGGAACTAGTCTCAATCATGCTGAAGAGATCTTGCAAGAGCATAAGATTGAAAAACTACCAGTAGTAGATGATGCGAACAAATTGGTAGGGTTGATTACTTATAGAGATATTATCAAAGTAAAAGAGCATCCAAATTCTTGTAAAGACCAATTTGGCCGACTTAGAGTTGCTGCTGCTGTTGGAGTAACGCATGACACCATTGATCGAGTGCGTGCTTTAGTTGATGCTGGAGTTGATGCCATTGTAATCGATACTGCTCACGGACATACGCAAGGCGTTGTGGGTAAATTGAAAGAAGTGAAATCAGAGTTTCCAAATCTAGATGTTGTAGTTGGAAATATTGCTACAGCAGAAGCAGCAAAGTATTTGGTTGAAGCAGGTGCCGATGCTGTTAAAGTAGGAATTGGACCTGGTTCCATTTGTACAACCAGAATTATTGCTGGTGTTGGAGTTCCTCAGTTAACAGCTATCAACGATTGTGCATCTGCAATCGCAGGATCAGGTGTACCGGTTATCGCAGATGGAGGAATTCGATATACAGGAGATATTGTTAAAGCTGTTGTTGCTGGAGGTGATTCTGTTATGATTGGATCCATGTTTGCTGGAGTTGAAGAATCCCCAGGTGAAACCATCATTTATCAAGGAAGAAAATTTAAGTCGTACAGAGGAATGGGGTCCTTGGAAGCCATGCAAAAAGGATCGAAAGATCGCTATTTTCAAGACGCTGAAGACGATATTAAAAAGCTTGTACCTGAAGGTATTTCGGGAAGAGTGCCTTATAAAGGAAACCTAGTAGAAGTGATGCACCAAATAATTGGAGGTCTGAGAGCAGGAATGGGATATTGTGGAGCTCCTGATGTTGAACACTTGAAAAAGGCTTCTTTCATTCAAATAACGAATGCCGGAATGAAAGAAAGTCATCCTCACGACGTTGTTATTACTCGTGAAGCACCAAACTATAGTATTAAATAGATATTAAAACAAACTGAGATGATGAAAAATGCCCTTTTATTCTTAGGAATCCTGTTGAGTGGGATTTCATTTGGACAAAAAGACGAAGTCGTATTAACAGTTGATGGAAAAAAGATCACGAAATCAGAATTTTTGCAGGTTTACCTGAAGAATAATGACGATCCCAAATATGACAAAGCCTCATTGGACGAATACATGGAATTGTACAGAAAATTTCAATTAATTGTAACTGAAGCGGAAAATATCAAACTAGATACCACCAAATCTTTGCAATTAGAATTAAAAGGTTATGAACGTCAATTGGCTGAGCAATATTTGACCGACAACAATGCCACAGAGGAGCTGATCAAAGAAGCTTATAAGCACATGACTGAAGAAGTAAGAGCTAGTCATATCCTTAAGAAAGTAGATCCGGATGCGAGTCCAGCGGATACTTTGGCGGTTTATAATTCCATCATGAAATTGAGAGAAGAAATCGTTTCGAAAAAGAGAACATTTGTTCAAGTATGTACGGGATTAGGTGGGTCAGAAGACCCCTCTGCGCAGAAAAACAAAGGTGACCTTGGTTTCTTTGGTGCTTTTCAAATGGTTTATCCTTTCGAAAAAGCTGCATTCAACACCAAAGTTGGGGAAGTTTCAATGCCTGTTAGATCAAAATTCGGATACCATTTGATTTATGTTACAGATAGAAGACCTGCAAGAGGTACAATCGAATGTGATCACATCATGTTGATGAAAAAGAAGGGAAAAGCAAATGACCCAGGTGAAAAAATGATTCAGGAAATTTACGACACCCTTCAAAAAGGACTTGATTTTAAGCAAGCCATCATGTTGTATTCTGAGGACGTACAGTCCAAGAAAAAAGGAGGTAAATTACCGGAATTCGGAACAGGGTCTCAAATTAGAATGGTCCCTGAATTCGAAGAAGAAGCTTTCAAACTGGAAAAAGACGGGGATTATTCGAAGCCGTTTAAAACTTCTTTTGGATGGCATATTGTAAGAAGATTGAAATGGACGCCTGTAAAACCATATGAAGAACTTAAAAGAGAACTAAAACTAAAGGTTTCAAGAGATACGAGA
>JAUICI010000070.1 GCA_030427935.1 Bacteroidia bacterium
TGAACCATCCGCTTGAGCCGTAAATGAAAAGTTTGTGGATGTTCCAAAGGGTGGGTTGAAAGTCACTTGATTTCCCTGACAATCCTCTACAATTAATTGACCTGTTGAAGGTGGATCCGTATAATCAACGGTTCCTGTAATTTGTGTCGTAGATCCAGGGTCGCATGCGCCTACGTTTACGTTGATTCCGTCCATGTTACAATTCAAACATGGGTCAACGGTAATGGTTACTGTAGCTTGACCTGTACAAGATAGATTTGGAGAACTAATATCTACCGTATAAGTTGTTGTAGTTGTTGGTGATGCAATTGGATCCGCAATATTAGGATCAGACAAACCAGTTGTTGGAGACCAAGAATAGTCTAGAGCACCTGGACCGCATGAAACAACTGTCCCTCCTCCTAATTGTCCATTCGGTGGATTCGAAACTGAAGCAACAAGGTTCCCATTTGAGTCATAGAGAAATAAAGAGTTTTCAGCATTGTCATCTCCACTATCATAATCTAAGATAATTACATCCCCATCACTAACAGGGAGTGTAATAACATTTTGACAAGGTGTGACATTTCCACAATCCTGGACGTCAACTCCTGCCATGTATAAAACACCATTTATATATATATCAACAAAAGCATCATCTGGGAAGAAAAATGCGTTGCTTTCCCATCCATCTCCAAAATTATCATCTAATACCAAAGTGTAATCACAATTTGGAGAACTAGCTGTTACGGTAGCGTCTAATTGCACATTATCACCATTACAAATCGTCTGGTCTGCCAAAACAGGAGGTGTCAAATCGGTAAAAAAGATATCATGCGTAGTAGAACAGTTAAATCCGGCATCACCAACTGTAAAAGTTACGGATACATTTCCAGTAATCCCTGTTGGGTCAAAAATACCAGTTGCTGAATTCACTCCAGGTCCAGAAAAAACACCTGTAGCAGTTGTTGTAGTATTTAAATCAAAAGGAGTTGTTTCTCCGACACAAAACGCAGGAGGAGTCCAATCTGAATTACAGATTGCTGGAGGAGTTGGATTTGTTTCAGTACATGACCAAATACCGTTATGTAATGTCATACCTGCACCTGGTTGAGAAGCTCCATCAAAGGAAGATGTGAAAACATCAACAGATGTAGAAGGATTATCAACTATTAGTTCAAAAGTCCAACATTCTACAGGATCTCCATAGGCCAAAAAAATAGGTGCAGCATTATTACCCCAATCTCCATATTCAACTGTACTTGGGCCGGTTTGGGTTGGAAAAATTGTTAACCCAGATGAAGCGCCTGTAACAGAAGGTGTATTATTTCCAATGATATTAGCGCCATTGACTTCAAGGATAATGCCATGAATTTGCGCAGAACCTGTAATTGTACCGTTTAAAGTTTCACCATTTGAAACGAATTCACAAATTTCAATGGTCAGTAAATATTGACCGTTGCCTATATATTCATTCGTAATGTTGACGGACAATCCATCACAGGACTTCCCGATGGTCGGAAATAGAGATACAAATACAAGTAGTAGTATCCCACTTAAAAAATTTTTCATTTAGAAAAAATTTAATTAATAAAAAAGACCATTATTACTTGATCTTCAGTACTTTGTGGGTTTTAAATTCATCGCCAAATTTCATCCGAATTAAATATAATCCCGGAGTGAAATCTGACATAGTAACAGCGAGTTTCGTAGTATTGACGGATTTAGATAGGACAGGGTTGCCTCGCATGTCAAATATTTCAAGAAAATCAAAAGGTTTTTGGCTAGAAATATAAACTTGGTCGAGAACCGGATTTGGGTATAGAAGTACTTCTTCAAATTCTTCCTGTTCTTCCTGTTCTTCCAAGGAAAGATGATAGGTCAAGGAATCTTCTAAAACAGCAACATAAAAGTCTTTATTATTGGGAGCTGAGTATGGAACCATATTAAACTCAATCCCCGTTCTATTAATCCCAGCGATTGCTATAAAATCATTCTCTCTTGAAATCACATTCGCATTCACAACACCCGAGGTCTGGGTGGCATATAGTCTTTGATCCCATACTAAAGACCCATCAGAATTTTTTAATTTAACCAATAACGGCTCATTAAAACCATGCGTATACAAAGTTTGAGATTGATAAAGAGGATCCACACCGGCTTCCAAAAGAACAATTGGATCTAAATTATCATCCAGTAAAACATCATAAGCCTCATCGGTGTCGGTACCGCCTAATCCTTCCGCCCATTGCAAATCTCCATTCGAATTGTATTTCAGAATGACACCATCAAATAAGCCATTGGATGTTAATACAGTTCCTTGTGCATCCATTACGCCTTCAAATTCACCAACTGCAAAAACATTTGAGGAGTCATCGCAATCGACTGCATATCCATGAACTTCTCCAGTGCCTTCCAAAGTGGTAATCCAGAGTTGATTTCCATCTGTGTCTATTTTGGATATAAACATATTGTGATTGGAATTCCCTGTGTTTATCAGCGTATCAATAAAAAATGTCCCGTCATTATAAGCACCGGTGGTGTAGGTATTGTCATCCTGATCAATGGCTAAACTGATACCGTAATTCGCATTTCCCTGAGAATAAACTCCCCATAAAACGGAGTCCAAAGTAGGGCTATATTTTAGTAAGAAAAAGTTCAATCCGGAGTTCATTGTCATCGAAAATCCACCATAAGTAAAATGCTGATAAAACTCTCCCGTCATCATTAAATTACCATCCGAATCATAGGCGAAATCTTTTATATCGGCATTAAAAACATCGGGTTCCCAAGTTCGAAGAAAATTTCCTGATGTGTCAAAATAGGCAATAAAAGTGGCATTCTGATACTCATTAACAAGCGTGTCTGTCCCTACAAATAGAGTGTCAGAATATTGTCCTGAAATCATGATTTCGTCACCTACTACATCCAAATGTGAAATATTGTCAATCGCAGTACCAGCGATTGGGAAAATCCATTCTGTAAATCCAGCCAAGCTTGTTTTACCGATAAAAATGTCATTGTGGTTAATACCAAGAGCAGAGTTGAAACCAATATTCACTTGATCTTCAAAAATGCCTCCGAAGTATACTTTATTTTGATAGACTTTAACTGCTTTTGCTTCATTCTGATTGGCGGAACTACCTGTGATAATCATGTTCCAATTCTGACCAAAAATAATGGAGCAAAATAAAAATGAGTTCAAAATGAGTATGTAGCGCTTCATGTTCAATATCAGATTGTTAATCTAAATCATTCCTTTGGATTTAAATTCGAGGTATTTATTAATCGAATTTAAAGTCAACTCCTCCGGTTTGCTTAAGATACACTGAATCCCACTATTTCGCAATTCAATTAGGAGTTTTCTTTTATCCATAATATGTTTTTCAGCCAAAGTATTGTAATAAATATCATTTACATTAAAGGCTTTTTCAGAAAATACTTCTTCTATTTCAGTGTTTTCAAAAAATATGACGGTTAAAAGGTGCTTTTGGTTGATTCGTCTGAGAATT
Organism: Bacteroidia bacterium; assembly: GCA_030427935.1. GTDB lineage: Bacteria > Bacteroidota > Bacteroidia > Flavobacteriales_D > Crocinitomicaceae > JAGQYP01. Next base: position 3,492 of record JAUICI010000070.1, read on the forward strand.
GGTAGGTTTCTTTTAAGTGAATATTCCGACTCAAAATTCGTAAATAAGAGCAGTAAACTTCTGGTTTTCACTTGATTTCTCAAAGTATAAAAAAGCAATTCGAAATCTGTTTCCTTGAAATGGGTTTTCTGATTGAACAGATTGTCCGAAATCTTTTTCAAATGATGTCTGGATTTGTCGGCTGGTAAACTGGCTCCAATCTTATTAGAAAATGAAATCACACCAACTTTGTCTCCTTTTTTAATCGCAATATTGGAAAAAGCTAAAGTCGAATTAATGGCGTAATCGAGTAAAGATAAACCTTCAAAAGGCATTTTCATGGACCGACCTTTATCAATCAAGCAATAAATACTTTGAGATCTTTCATCTTGATATTGGTTGATCATCAACTCATTCTTTCTAGATGTGGCTTTCCAATTGATTCGTCTGAAATCATCTCCCTGAACATAATTTTTGATTTGCTCAAATTCATTATTGTGGCCTAAGGTCCGGATTTTTTTAATCCCTCGATCCTGAGTCGATTTATTGAAAACAATCAGCTCATACTGTTTCATTTGCAAGATGGATGGATAAACCGAAGTCTCGGTTTCATGCTCAATGACGAGCCTTCTTTCCACCAATCCCAGCATAGAACGAACAAAAATGTTAGAATTCTTGAAAACAAATAAACCTCTCTCTTTGGGCGTAAAAAAATGCTCTTGGGAAAGGCTTGTTTTCCCTCCAATATTGAATTTAGCTTGGTGTGTTCGCATTTGAAGTTCTTCCGGAAACTCTTCGAATAATTTCGCTTTTATTGGAAAATTATAAGCGTTTAGAATTCGGTATTCGATTTTATTCTCATCTCCCAAATTTGAAATCGGTGCGATTACCCTGCTGAGTTTGATCGGATTTCTTTTTGAAAAGAGTACAAAAACATCTAAAACTAAAAATCCGAGAACTACGATAAGTAAAATCTGAGAAACCGCAAATAAATTCGGGTAATTCAAACTCAAAATGAACACCAGAATAACAATGCTTAAAGCGTAAAACGGCCTATTTGTAAGAAAAAGATTCTTCATTTATCTTGGAACCTCAACTGTTCGGATTATTTCTTCGATAATATTTTCCGGCTCCAATCCTTCCATTTCGGCTTCTGGAGATAGAATTATTCTGTGATTGTAAATATGATTTGCCAGTTTTTGCACATCTTCTGGAATCACAAAATCTCTGCCTGAAATGGCCGCAAGTGCTTTAGCTGCTTTCATCATAGACAAAGAAGCTCTTGGAGAAGCACCAAGATAAACCTGACCATGATTTCGAGTTTTGTTTGTCAATTCCGCAATGTATTTTAGAATTTGATCTTCAATTTTGACATTTTTAATGATGTCTTGAACAGATTTCAGTTCTGCGGAGGTAAATACCTTTTTGATGGCCTCCAGAGAAGCTGACCCCAAATCACCTTGATATCTTTTTAAGATCTGTGCTTCATTTTCTAAGCTTGGGTACTGCAATTTCACTTTAAATAGGAATCGATCCAATTGTGCTTCCGGTAGATTGTAAGTACCTTCTTGTTCAACTGGGTTTTGTGTAGCCATCACCAAAAATGGAAACTCCATTTCATATCGGTGCCCATCATACGTGATTTGTCTTTCTTCCATGACCTCAAACAAGGCCGCTTGCGTTTTTGCAGGTGCTCTGTTGATCTCGTCAATCAATACGATATTTGAAAAGATTGGCCCCTTTTTAAAATCAAATTCGGAAGTCTTCAAATTGTAAATATTCGTACCAATGACATCTGATGGCATTAAATCAGGAGTAAACTGAATCCTAGCAAAGTCAACAGACAAACTTTTAGCTAGCACCTTTGCTGTAAGGGTTTTTGCGATACCAGGAACACCCTCCAAAAGAATATGACCATTGGTAAAAATTCCTACCAACATCAATTCAAGTAAGTCATCTTGTCCGATCACATAATTACTGAATTCCGTTTTTGCTAAAAATACCTTGTCGCGAACTTTTGCAATTTCAGGATTCACACCCAAAACCGAAGAAGCCGAACTTGTTGTCGGTTCAGATGGACTTGCAGATTCCGGAGTCTTGTTTTCCAAATTCTCATTTGGCTTATCCGGTGTATTTTCTTCCTGAGGAAGGTTTTCATTTTCACTCATCATTTCAATTTAATATTTCGAATCGTACTGATTAATTTATTCTGATCTTTTGTGGATAGGTCGTTCAGATCAATCCTTAACTTCTCATTCCTTGAATTTAATTCAAATATTTGATTTTCTTTATCGTATGCAGAGGTCTCCAATTGGAACAGATTCAACTCATGCCGATCCATCCATTTTTGATAAGCTAACTCACCTCCTTTAATCACAACCAATGGAGATGAAAAGAGAATGTAACCGAAAATGGCTGTAAATAGACCAAGGAGAATCAGCAAGGTCCCTAATCCAGCACCTAATGTAAGTAGGATGACTCCGAAAAACAGAACCAAGCCTCCAATCCCAATAATAGCTAATGGCACTTTTGATTTTCGCATTAATTTGAGATCCAGATCCTTGGTATTGATAATTTTCTCATGCTTTCGGCTCACTCCCTTGCACTTGGAATAAAAGGATTCCAGCATTTTATGAGTTTCGATCAAGTAGTCATTCGATACCTCATGGTTTTCGGCACCAAAATTCAATTTCTTGATTAATCTTTCGATTTCTTCCTCTTCAACATTGGATTTTTGGGATAGCTTGAAAATATATTCGGGATTAAGCTCTTTGGAATGAATATAATAGTGATGACTCACAAAATTCAGGAAATTCTGTTTTTTGATCTTAATCAAGTCTGAATTTTTTCCTTGAGATCGGTACAATCTCGAAATCGTCTCCACAAATTCCAAAGACGTGTTTTCATTCGGTTTTTTAATCGGAATAGCATTGAAATAGCGTTTGGAGGCAAAAATTCCGAAGATTAAAACTCCAATTAGCAGAGTAAGAAAGGCCCATCGCAAACTTTGATTATTCAAAATAAATTCAAGAACGGAGTGCTTTTCATAATAATTACGGTAATGATATTGGGAGGAATACATATCCCAATACACATTGCCTTCCGGTAGCTTAGAAAAGACCTCTTCAACGAGTTTTAGACCTTCTTCTTCCAGAATATTAACATTGGTAAAGATGTAAGGGTTTAAATGCAAAAAGAACTGGCCTTCTCCATACTTTATTTTGATGAAATCCACTTTTCCTTCAATGGTTCCCAGCTTATCGAAAGTCTCAAAAAAATCGCCTTGCTCGAAGTGATTCCAATAAAAATCAGAAGTATCATTTTCGTGAATGAAAGGAATTTGATGGGCTTCAAATCCTTCAACTTTTATGAATGCAGGCTTCGATTCAGATTCAAAACCATTGGTATAGATATACTCCTCAAATAAAGCATGTTCGAGATAAATCGGAATTTCATGATATGCTAAAAAGGCCGCATTTCCTTTCGAAACAAATTCCAATAGCTTGTCTACATTGGCATCATTCATGAAATTGCGATGTCCGAGAAACATGTAAATCGCATCTTCTTTATTCATCAATTGATCAAGGTCCAAATGTGATTCTACCAATTTTAATTTTACTTGGGCGATCCCAGTGTCCATAAGTTCTTTGAGAACAAAAGTTCCATAAGGGTTTCTATCTGAAGGATCGAATCCTTGATCATAGTCCCAAACTGTGTAATCCTTTTCAGTTTCTTCTTCAGCAAAACCAAAACCACCACCTAGTCCAAACCAAAAAAGGGCGCCTAAAAAAAGGAGTCCTACAATCAGCCATATGAAATTCATTTTGTTTTTCATTCAGCCGAAATTTGCTTGAGGTAATTTTTAAAATCAGGTTCCAATTGCAAGTAGATATCCTTGCTGATCATTCGTTTTCCGTACCAAATGATTTCGAAAATTTCAACGGAATTACGAAAACCGTGGAATTCCTTCTTTTCATTTAATTCTCTCAGGTAATCGTAATTGGTCTTTTCCTTTTCCCATTCAATTAGTCCGTTTGTACTCAGCTCCTTCAGAATAAAAGTGAAATAAATTCGGATACATTTTCGATAATCATTTTCCGCCAAAGCCTTTTCTAAAGCAATCTCTAAGTCTGATTTTTGAATGGTATGAATGTCAAACTCTTCTATGTCTTCTTCAATTTCAGTGTTCTCAATAATTGATTCGCTTTGCTTTCGAAATAAGAATTGATACACCAATAAAGCCACCAAGAATACTCCGAGAATAATCATAATTGGAGTTGCCCAGCCGCTTCCAGACCCAGTATTAAAGCTAGATGACTCTTCCTCTTCCTTATATTCTCGAATTCCATTGCTTCCATCAGAACCCCTTCCTTCACCATAGCGATCCGGGTCGTATTTATATGAATCTCCTTCTCTTTCTGATGAAGAAGAATTTCTATTGGTAGAGCTTGGAGGCGACTTCTTGTACTTAATTTTACCTTTTAGTTCCTCCCATTTTGTTCGGTTAAATTTTTGATGTGAATCTTGAGAAAAACCCATCAAACTAAAAGAAAAAAGCGCTATGTAAATCCAAATTCTCATTCGTCGAAATCGTATTTTTTTTCATAGACTCTGCTTCGAGTTCCAAATTTTTCAAATTCATCTTCCAAACCAATGGCTTCTTCTTTTTCCACACTTGAGAAATATTGATATGAAAAACTAACAAAGAAGATGGGTAAAATAAAGCCAATAGCCAGAATCATCATAAAGCCGAGAAGCGAGGTATAGATCAGCTGATATTCTTCGAACATGTATTCAATAAGTGGATTAAATATCACAATGATGAAATCACCTAAACCGGGTAAAACCTCAACATTATCGATAAAACCAAAGCCAACAATAGCCATTAATGCAATGACTGAAATCCCAACACACATTCCGAAAAGACCTAGCGAATTCCCCCATAAAGAGGTTCCAGTTTGAATGCCTTTGGTAATTCGGTTGAAATAGTTTTTATCTCGTCCAAAAAAGATGGAAGATGGAATGTACATAGCAAAGGGAACCAAGGGAATCACAAGAATCATGATCACAATTGGGAAGGAGTGTACAATCGTAATAAATATAAAATAGATCAAACCAATCGGAACAATCAACTTCAAGAATAAGGAAATAACCTCTTTTAACGGCACCTGTTCTTCCGCTTTAATCGAAAGCAAGGAGGCGGAAGCAATTACGGTAATACCCAAAACCCAAAGTGCAAAAACAACTGGATTAAAATAAGATCCGATTCCAAGAATGACCGATAAATTCTGATGCCAAATTAAATCTGTATCCAGCAGATTTCGATACCAATAAATCTGAATGCAGTAGGAAATAATAAAAAGTGGAACGGCAATTCTAAGAATGTAAACCGAAATGAATTTAAAATTTTGAATCACTTTATTCATCCCTTGGGTGAAACTTTCCGAGCTCGTTCGAATCTTGTAAAGCGGATCCATCTTGGTTTCTGAATACCTTGGAGTGGGCTCATTTCTCAATTTATCTGGATTGTTCCTGGCCACCAAAATCGGATAAATGATATAATAGAAAATGATGAATCCAAAAGAAATTAAAATGATTCCCCATTTCGCAATCGCTGGAAATTCTTGATAATTTCTAGTCACAAATCCTTCTAAGAAACCTGCCATGATGAAAATGGGAATCAAACTGGCCATGATCTTTGCTCCGCGTTTACCCGCCAACTGAAAAGACTGGAGTCTAGTATATGTTCCGGGAAACATCAAACCTTTGCCCATGGTTATTCCTGCCGCAGCTGCGATCACAATGGCTGAAATCTCAAAAGCTCCATGGATCCAGACCGCTAAAAAAGAAGTCATTAAGAGTCCTTGCTGATAAAACCAATACTGGAAAGCACCCAACATGGTTCCATTCATCAAAAGGAAGTAATGCGTTCCTATCGTCGCTAAAAACCCAAAAGCAAAACAATAAAATGCAACTTGAATATTATTTAATGTAATTGCTAAGAACATAGACCCTTGCTCTGCGGTGCCATAGACACCCATGGGGTCTCCTTCTTCAATTCTTTTGAGAGTTTCGTCTACATAAAAGTCCCCTAAAATGAACCGAATGAAGTCGGGATCGAAATGCTGGGAGATTGCACCCACCAAAATCCATAAGGCAAAGGATAAAAAAGCCACCAATAAATTGACACGGGATTTATACAATTCAATTGGAAGGTCCGTTTTCCAAAATTCTAAAAATTTCTTCCCTGTATTGCCTCTTTTCTTGTAAAGATTTTGAAAAACCGATTGGGAAAGTTGATTCAAATATACGCGCACCGAACGCCTTTTATAAAAGGTTCTGGCATAGGAGAGGTCTTCTGTAATTTCTGTGAAGAGTTCGGCAGATTCGTTAGGGTTAACCTTTTTATCACCTTTGGACAATTGCTCAAACTTTGCCCATTTCTCCTTGTTTTGTTCGATAAATTTGGTCTCTTTCATCGGTCGGACTAAGATAGCTACTTTTCGCGGGATGTTGCAAGTTGAATGTGGAAAGTTGATGGAATTCCTCTTCCTGCATAACTAAACCACAATTCTACCGATAGTACATCACTCGGATCAAGCTACTGAACAGTTTACAGTTGGTTGAATAAACAAGTTTGATTTTTGGAATTTTAAAGGCAAATAAAAAGGTAGATCCTAGCGAGACGCTCGAACCAGCGGGGGGTATTTCATGTGGTAAATGTAAATAGTTCATCGCTAATAAACTTACTGAAAAGCGCAAAGACTAATAATAAATCTTTATCGTGTCCTGTACTTTTGTGGGGTCTAATAACATAGAGTCTCGAATTATGGAAGTATTGCCATTTCTAGTGACTTCGATTTCCCAGTAGACAGAATCTTGTGGTGCTGAAATTACTTGAGAATAAATATCTGCACATCCTAGGTAATAATAATCCAATGATGCTCCAGGGACCCATGTAGAGAAATCATCTCCAATAGTATGTGGAAATTTAACTTTATATCTCATGCTATCATTAGAACCTAAACAATTCGTGTTTTCTCTATGATAAATGTAATTAAGAGTAGGTGCTATCTTAATTGGAATGTATTCTATCGGCTGCTGAAAATACACACTAACAGAATTGGGGACAAAAAGGCCTTGGTAATTTCCTGGTTGGAGCTGCATATTATCGTAATCAAAAACCACAACGTAATCAAATGTATGTCCAGGTTTATTGGCTTTGGGTAGAAAGGTATATTGTGTTTTACCCGTAACCTGGTCGGTATAGCCTTCAAACACCAATGTGCTGTCTATTTTATTATTAGAAAGTTTAATTTCTAGTTCATATAATTTACAATGAACCCCAGCAATAGGTTCTCCTGTTGCTGGGTTATAGGCATGAATTTCCAATGTTGATTCTCCAAATGGACTGTAGCGAGCACAGCTTAAAAATAAGAAGGCGATAAAGATGGTGGTGTATTTCATGTGGTAAATTTAAATGGTTGATCGCTGATAAACTTACTGAAAAGCGCAAGTACTAATAATATATCTTTATGGTGTCTTGTACCTTCGTTGGGTCTAACAACATGGAGTCTCTGATGATGGAGGTATTTCCATTTCTAGTGACTTCGATTTCCCAATACACGGAGTCTTGTGGGATATCATTATTTGAAGAGATACCCGCTTCATAACATCCATGAAAATATCCTGAGGAAACCTCAATACTCGGAACCCATGTACTCCAAATGGGAGAGATAGTATGAGGATATTTTATGCGATACCTCATGCTGTCATTTGAACCAAGACAATTTTGATTTTTAATATGGAGAATTCTACTCAAAGTAGGGGCAATTTTTATCGGTATGTATTCGATGGGTTGCTGAAAATAAACACTCACAGAATTGGGGACAAAAAGGCCTTGGTAATTTCCTGGTGGGAGCTGCATATTATCGTAATCAAAAACCACAACGTAATCATATGTGTGTCCAGGTTTATTGGCTTTTGGTAGAAAGGTATATTGAGTTTTACCCGTAACCTGATCGGTATAGCCTTCAAACACCAATGTACTGTCTACTTTATTATTGGAAAGTTTTATTTCTAGTTCATATAATTTACAATGAACCCCAGCAATAGGTTCTCCTGTTGCTGGGTTATAGGCATGAATTTCCAATGTTGACTCTCCAAATACACTGTAGCGAGTACAGCCTAAAAAAAGAGCCAAAATCGAAAAAAGTATTATACTATAACGACCTTTTTGGTGTGCCATTTCCCATTAAAATTGATTCTTAAGATATAAATTCCTTTCTCCAAATTCAAATGGAGTCGAGATTTATATTCGTCAATTCGCTTTACGATTTTACCTTGAACATTAGTAACAACTACCATATATCTCGAATTATGCGAATTACTGAATTCAATATTTACTTGACCTGTTGAAGGATTTGGATAAATTTTGACGAAGTTTGATTCTCTTGAATCTACTATTTCATTTTCCGAATCTCCCAAATAGGAGGTATTTAAACTAGCATTAGGATTATTCGAATTTGCAGTCAATTGAAATGGAGGATCGGGATCAAAATTGATACAAGAAGAAGACGCTATAACTGCATGAAATTCGGACCCAGCTTGAGCATGAAAACCATTTTTTATATGAATTTCTTCTCCTGCTTGAGCATAAACTTTGGCATTGTCCCAAATTTCCACATCATTAAAATTAGTTCGCTGCGTTACCCGATTCCCGAATTTGATTTGATTCGGAACAATAATATCTGCCTCATAGAGGTAATTACTCCTTGCATTCCATCCGTATCTTTTGTTTTGAATTAGAGCATCACCCAGCGCATCGCACTCATTCAAAATAAAATTGCGCATTGTGTCTTTGGTGATGGTGAAAGGATTATCATCTGCAAAATATTCTCTTGCTCCAGCAAAATTTTCAAAAATTACATTGGTGGAAATATGCTCGGTGTTTTCAGGACCTGTGAAGACAGCATCGAAAGGTGTATAATCTGAATAATGATTGTTTGGAAACCTTAAATGTGGATAACCAAAAAAATCTGAGGCGTTTGGTATGTCGTTTATAATTGCATCGTTTTCATTCTGATACATCAAACCATTTGTCTTAAAATTATATTCCATCCTTCCACCAGTAATCATTGGACTATAATTTTTAATATCATGGGTCAAGACTGCAGGTGTAAAGCAATATTGGACTCCTCCTTCGTCAATATTGTCATTGTCCGTATAGCCCCTCATTACATCAACCAATTGTCCTAATGGATTTCTTCCGACTTCCATAGATCCTCCAGGAGCATTGTCCAAAACCAATACATTAGCATCGGTTTTTCTTCCGAAATTTACATTCCAATTCCCAAACCATGTAGTACCTCTTTTATACACAATTCCTCCACCTAGCTTTTCAAAATTTGCTTCTAGATTGCGAATTGTAACTATGCCAGAATTTCCTTCATACCAAGTAAACCCTTCATTTTGATACGGAAAGAAAGAGCTTTGATCGAATAAGTCATTAGGTTCATTCCGACCATTGGAAATAGAAATATTTCTTGTAAAACTTGGATAATCTGGGTTAAACGTGTTTTTAGTATGATTATAAGAGGACTGTATATTCAAATAATTTGTTCTAAGCGCACTGGCCCCTTGTCCAGGATTGTCAATTGTTCCAGTTTGAGATAGGTAATATCTTAAAAGCTCCTGTGAAAGAGGTGCATTTAATATGTAATACAACCCATATATGGCAAAACAATTTTCTACTTGAAGTGCGTAATAATATGAAAATATTAAATTATCTCGTAGGTCTTCAACTGCCGCTTGCATTGATAGTGGAATATGTGCGCCTTGATTCTCACCATCAAAAGAAATAAATAGTTTAGTATGGTGATGAGGCCCGTTATTTTCTAAGTGATTTTTTTCCATTCGAAGTAAAGTCATCCTTGTACATAGAGCACCAGCACTGTAACCCATAATTACATTTTCCTCTTTTGATCCATTTTGGGCTTTAATCGAATTTACAAGGTTGATTACGGCCTCTAACCTCTCAGAGTTGTCATGAATACTTGCATTTGGCGGATGAAAACGCACCAGTACTATATCGTAGCCTTGTTCCCTTAATACATCAATTTTTTTAGACACAGTGTTATAGTTATGGTACAAATCTAAAATAGATGCTGGCCAACCACTTGTGTTATTAATTATTCCCAAATTTGTATATGGACCCCATCCAGAAACAAGTATTAAAGGTTTATCTAAAATAAATGAAGGGTTGGTTGTGTTAATATTTGTAATCGGAAGCGATACATTTAAATCAGGAAATTCATAAACTTCAACATCGACGCACCCAGGAAAATAAGCATAATCAACATTTACATTATTTCTGCTATTATTAGTAGTAAAGTCATGTATTGTTGGGTTCGGATCTCCTTCAATGTGGAATGCAAGAACAGTCTCATATCGAATACCATTATTAAACTTAACAATCATTGAAATAGAAGAAAGTGGGTCTTCCACTGAATAAAAAGGGGTCAAATCAAAACTCTGTCCTTCCGGAAAGTCATAAATACTGCCATCAATTTTTAATTTAATAGATTCAACTTCTAGTGAATCAATATTGGAAATGAACGTTGATTGATCCCAATAGATTGAGATGTTGTTATTTCTTAAACTATCTATAAATAAACCAAATTGATAAATTTGGGTAGTTTGTACTTCGTTTGTATTAAATGCTGGAAAAGGAGCATTTGACGTCCAATTCTCTCTTATTGTTTTTTGACTGGAATTCAATTCTGCAAAATTATTGGCCAAAATAAATAAGGGAATATTCATTTGATCGAATTCGGTTACAGAATAATATTCATCCATCACGGGCATTAAAACAGAATCCATATTGAACCTATTTACCTGTCGGTAGTCCGAATTTTCTAAAAGTTTTAGACCTAAAATTAGGTCGTTAACCGAATTCATAGAATTGGGCATACTCCGAGCTTTAAAATAAGCTCTAAGAGAATCGTCCATTTCTACTGGAAAATTCAAGAAATATTGAGAGTTTAACTCGGAAAGGTCCGTTTCGGAGTTAATATATTGGGACAGTTCTCTTTCGTTTTCGAAAAAGGGTTGAGCAAAACTTGAAGTAAAGCAAATAAAACTCAAACAAAGAATAAATAAGGATTTCATGATTATTTCTTTTGTTCATTTAATTTACTCTCTAGTTCTTTTACCTTTTTCTCTAACTGAATCATGTAAAGAGTCATCTCTTCAATTTTCTCCATCAGCATTCGGTCCGTTTCACCAAGGTTGATTCCTTCTTTTTCTATCTCTTTTGCACTTTTGACATTTGGTAGATGCCCATTTTTCTTGATGAATTGTTCTACTTCGGATAGGGGCATTAAAACATAATCTTCTTCAAAGACATAATCAGGCCAAACAAAAGGATCTACTTTAATTTCCCTAGCTCTCAATAAACCATTTTTATCAAGCTGTAAAAATTTTTTACCCGACGCAACATCGGTAACCATTAAGTAATTATTGTCAAATGGATCCGACGGATTTTGATAGGCATTTATATGTAAATGTCCGTTATTATTTATTTTGACCATTTCTTGTGTCGGAATTTGACTATTGTCTCTTTCCAGAACCAGAAGATTATCTGCAAGAGAAGTTTCATTTATAATATGCATTGCCGCTTCGGGATACGCCGTGTTCACCCCCACGATTGCATTTCTCTCACAATTACCTACTCCTGTATAAACAGTATGAGGATTTTGATTATGCCAAGTGGGAGTAACAAAAATGGTATTCCCATTTGGGTCTTGCAAGCAACTTGTGGGTTCATATCCAAGTTCCACAAGAAGGTTTTTGAAAAGAGACTTTGTAACTGGATAGGTCTTTCCATCCTCATCCAAAAACATAATACCATAATCTTGAATATCCTGCGCGTAGTCCTCCATAATAATGTCACGCTTAATTCGGGCATCCTTATCTACAACTAAACTCTTTTTGGTTCTCAATTTCTTTTCAAAGATTCCCTTTCCATCTACTCTTAGATCTTCTTTCACTTTAGTATCCCTCTCAATTACTAGGGAGTCCCCAATAACAACGGAAGAGTCAATAGCAACAACTCCATGTAAAGTGGTTTTTCCGATCACCTCTAAAGGTGTATTTGGATTGGTAGTTCCAATACCCACATTTCCAGTTGAATCAATTTGATTAGATTGTGCAGATACATATATACCCACAATTACCATGGCAAAAGCCAAAAGAATTTTAGTCATTTTGTAAAAGTTTTAGTCTATCAGACTAAGCCAGAAAAATGTCGTGATTTGTAAAAGGTTAAAACACGAGGTTAAAGGCTATTTAGTTGATAGTGATTAAAGTATGAAGCCAATTTGCAAAAAAAAAAAACGAATAAATCCAAAATTTTTGGGTGGAAATTTTTCAGTTTTTAATCCACATGAAGCCCAAATCCTTTTTCATTCGTATTTTTACACCACATGAAATCTATCGAAATCCATACTTCACATAATGTTATGATCGAATATGAGCTGGCTAGTTTGGGTTCTAGACTAGGCGCATTGGTTATTGATTTGGTGATTTTGTTCTTCTATTGGATTGTGATTTTCATGGCTGGTGGAGGTCCCTTGGGAATTGGAGAGTCGAGCTTTTTATACATCATGATGATCCCCATGTTTACCTATTCTTTGTGGACGGAATTCTTTTTTGGCGGACAAACGGTCGGTAAAATGGCTTTGGGAATTCGAGTGGTGAATGTGGATGGTCAGACCGCCACTCTCGGAAACTATTTTATGCGCTGGTCGATGAAATTAGTCGACCTTTGGATGTCGGCAGGTGGTCTGGGCGCCATTTTTATCACTTCTTCTTTTCGCTCGCAAAGAACGGGAGATATTGTTGCAAGTACTGCAGTGATTAAGAATAGACCAACGAATTCCTATTCAATCAATGACATTTTAAAGATTAAAAGTAAAAGTGAACATCAACCGCAATACTTAAATGTGGTGCAGTTTACAGATGAAGACATGATCTTGATCAAATCTGCCTTAACACGACTGAATCGCTACCCAAATAAAGCGCACAAAGAAATGGTAAAGAAACTCTTTCAAAAGTGCGTCGAGAAATTGAATTTGGAAGAACCACCCAAGGACAAGATCAAATTCCTGAATGCCTTATTGCAGGATTACATTGTTTTAACCCGATAATTTATGTCGAAATTATACGTCATCCCTACACCTATCGGAAATCTTGAAGACATGACTTTTCGAGCCCTTCGAATCATGAAGGAGGTGGATGAATTGTTATGCGAAGATACGCGGACCACGGCCAAACTTTTGAGTCATTTCGAAATTCAAAAAAAGACCTCAGCCTTTCATTTACATAATGAACACAAAGTTTTAAATCGATATGTCGATCAATTGAAAGCGGGAGCTACTTTAGGACTAGTAAGTGATGCCGGAACTCCCGGGATTTCTGATCCCGGCTTTTTATTGATTCGAGAATGTATTCGAGAAGGCATCGAAGTTGAATGTTTACCTGGAGCCGTGGCTTTTATTCCTGCATTGGTTAAATCGGGGATTCCATGTGATCGTTTTTCATTTGAAGGTTTTTTACCTCCCAAAAAAGGGAGACAAACTAAAATCAAGGAATTTTCGGAAAGTGAAAAGACCATTGTTTTGTACGAATCGCCTCATAAACTTTTAAAAACTCTGGAACAGCTGAAAGAATTCTGTGAAGAAGATCGTCAAATATCGGTATCAAGAGAATTGACTAAAAAATTCGAGGAAGCTGTTAATGGAAACATTTCTGAAGTGATCGAACATTTCAATGAAAACACAGTTAAAGGAGAGTTTGTAATCGTAT
>JAUICI010000261.1 GCA_030427935.1 Bacteroidia bacterium
ACCATGATTTCCCCGGTTACCAATACGGTTACGGTTAACTTATGCTCTGGAGCCAATCATATTTATGCTGATGGAACGGTTTCAAATAATATCACAGCCAATGAGTCCTATACATCAACTTTGGTTGCGGCAAATGGATGTGATTCACTAGTAACAGAAGATGTGGTTATTGGTCCAGCAATTACTAACACAGTCACAGCAAATGTATGTGATGGTGCTACTTATACTTTTGCTGACGCTACAACTCAGACGATAACAGGAAATGTATCGATTACAACAACACTTACGGCAGCTTCTGGATGCGATTCGATTGTGACGGAAGAAATTACCATGATTTCCCCTGTTACCAATACGGTTACGGTTAACTTGTGCTCTGGAGCCAATCATACTTATGCAGATGGAACGGTTTCAAATAATATCACAGCGAATGAATCCTATACATCAACTTTGGTTGCGGCAAATGGATGTGATTCACTAGTAACAGAAGATGTGGTTATTGGTCCAGCAATTACCAACACAGTCACAGCAAATGTATGTGATGGTGCTACTTACACTTTCGCAGATGCTACAACGCAGACGATTACTGGAAATGTATCGGTTACAACAACACTTTCGGCAGCTTCTGGATGCGATTCAATTGTAACGGAAGAAATAAATGTCATTGTACCTTCAACTACAGTTATTGATACTTCAATTTGTGAAGGATCCGATTATACTTCAGTGGGAGATGCTGCAAACTTTGTTAATGTTTTAGTCGATTTTCAACATACTTCGGTTTTGACAAGTGCTAACGGTTGTGATTCCATTATTATTGAAAATATTTCCATTATTCCACCTTTAACTTTGGATATAGGAGATCAAATTTCTTTGTGTTATGGAGATTCTGTTACCTTGTCTGCAACAACAAATGCAAGCTCCATTTTATGGTCGAATGGTGATACGAATATGATTACAACCATAAATACCACAAATGATATTATAATTACTGCTGAGGTTACTGGAATCTGTGGAACTATTATTGACTCTGTTTCAATTACTGTTTTTGATCCACCAATCCTAGACGCTGGTCCAGATATTACCATTCCACTTGGAGCAACTGCAGATTTAAATGTGCTTAGTACATCGCCTCCATTAGATTATTTTTGGACTCCATCCACTTATCTAGATTGCATTGATTGTGAAGATCCCGTTTCATCTCCTCAAGAGAATATAAGCTATATCGTTAGCGGAATTGATGCCAATGGCTGCATTGGATACGATACAATAAGTATTACAATAGAAGGTGAGATTACGATTTATATTCCAAATGTCTTTTCTCCAAATAATGACGGTGAGAATGACTTTTTTAAGGTTTATGGAGCGGAATGGGAGACTTACAAAATGCAGATTTTTGACAGATGGGGAGCCATAATCTTTGAATCGGAGGATCCAAATTATAATTGGGATGGAACGCATTACAAGAATGGAGAAATCATTCCTCAAGCTGTTTTCGTTTACAAATTCATGGGAATATCTCCCATTGGTGGAGTATATGAAAGAGCTGGAAATGTGATGCTAGTCCGTTAAAACTATTTTGAAAAACTTTATTTTCATTTAGCTATGAATTAAAACCAATAAAGCGGCTTAGAAATGAGTCGCTTTTTTACTTTTCAAAAAAAGGCTAAATTCGGCCTGATTTTATGAAAACCAAACTAATACTTAGTCTAACTATATTATTTCTCAATACCCTTTCTTTTGCCCAGAACAGAAAGGATTCATTAGAGAATAAGCTCCTCAAAGAAACTTCTGCAAGGGCACAGTTTGATTTGATTTCTTCGCTCGTGATTATTTCTGCAAATCAAGATAAATTAGAATTCATTAAATACATTGATAAAGGATGGAAGATAGCGAATGAGTTGAATAATGATTCTCTAAAAGTCAAAATGCACTTACTGGAAGCAAGCCCGGGAAAAGCAGCGAAAGATGATCAAGAACGCATCGAAAGCCTGATGCAAGGTGCTAAATTGGCAAGCGAAATAAAGGATTCAGTTAGTTTGGCTTCTGCGAATTACAGTATTGGGGCATTTTATTTTTGGAAACAAAATCCTCCTCTTGCACTAAAATATATGAAGCTAGCAATGGAATCTTATCCTGATTCTGGGAATCCATTGAGGAAAGCAACCTATACCATGGCTTACGGGGTTGTCCTTCAGAATGAAAATCCAGAGGAAGCCGTTCAATACCACGAAAAGGCTTTGAGGATTAAGCGAAAAGCAAAGGCGTGGAAACACATACCTATTTCATTGAATAATTTAGCTGAATTAAAAGTTGATCTGGGAGATACCTTAAGTGCAATTAAATTATTAGAAGAGTCCATTCAAATTTCAAAACGTCACGATATAAAAGACGCCGAAGTTTATGCTGAATTCATTTTGGGCGAAATTTATAATTATCAAAAAAATTATAGAAAAGCTTTGGCATTGATTTCAAAATCAACTCAATGGTGGGAAGCAAATGAATATGAAAAGGACTTACCCAGGGCCTATAAAGAATTAACCAAAGCATTTACTGGAGTTGGAGACCATAGGGCTTCCGCTAAAGTTTGGAAAAAGTATGTGGATTTAACAGAAAAATTATTTGAAAAAGATAGATTGAATGCTATCCAAGAATTGGAAACAAAATATGAAACTGAGAAAAAGGAAATTGCCTTAGAGGAAGAAAAGAAAGAAAAGGATTTGGCTAAAAAAGAAACAGAATTTATTAAAGCCAACCAGAGAACTCGATTGATTCTCTTTTCCATCATCGGTATCCTTTTAATCGGAGGTGGAGTGTATGTTTACCTTCTTTATCGAAAACAAAAAAAGGATAAGAATCTTATCGCAGAACAAAAGGTTCAATTGGAAGTAAGAAATAAAGAGGTTGAAGACTCCATTAAATATGCGAAAAGAATTCAGAACGCAATTCTTCCGAGAGATTTCAAACTGAACGAGAGTTTGCCAGAACATTTTGTTTTGTATACCCCTAAAGATATCGTAGCTGGCGATTTTTATTGGATGGAATCCTACGCTGAAGCTCCAGATTCCGGA
>JAUICI010000071.1 GCA_030427935.1 Bacteroidia bacterium
ACCTCTAGTAATTGTTTAATTACTATTTTCTTATAAATCAGTAAATTCAGAAGAAAACCGAGAATTAAAAATGCGATCTGAAAACGAAAGATAAAACTTAGTCCGAAGAATAGTCCGACCAGCCAAAAAGACCGCTTTTCATAATAGAAAGTAATGGCTAAAAGTGTGAGTAATCCACTCCAAGTTTCTGAGGAAAATCGAAAGGAAAAGAAGACGATAAACCAAAGACCTAGAGAGAAGAAATAATACCAATAAGTATCAATGTATTCGAATCGATTTCTTTGGGAATTCGCAAATTTTAGCAGGACAACCAAACTAAAAATCATCGTTATCAGCCTAAGAATCAAACTTAAACTGTAAATGTCGCCTTCATCGAACAAATTGTTCACATGAATGAAGAAAGAAGCTAAAATAGGCTGAATGGAAGGCCGAATGCCTGCTTGAAACTCCCAGGCCAAATCGGAAACTTGATTTTCTCCGATAAAATAATAGCCAAATTCAATGATTTGAAAGTGCTCATCTGCCTGTAAATACCCATAACTAAAAAACAATCCGAGAAGGTAAAAACCGATAACGGATAAAACAGCGGCATCATATTTTTGAGTTTCAGTAAGCTTCATAAAACGCAACGCACGCCTCCTCTATCCATTTCTACAACGCATTCATTACAACGATTACAACCTGTTTTCTCGATTTCTCCAGAGCGGATTTTCAAGAGAAAGTTTGAATCATGAATTAAAGGTCGGCCGAGAGTAATAAAATCAAAGCCCGCCTCCATGATCTCTTCAATATCTTTCTTGGAATCAACGCCTCCAAGGTAAGCTAGAGGAGATTTCACTTCCTTTCGAATCAATTTGGCTTGATTTAAGAAGAAGTTAGGTTCAAATTCGTATTTCTTTACGATCATGGGTCCAAACATGCGCATTGTAGCCTTTTCGGCAAATCCCTGTGCGTTTTTGATCATTCCTTTTAAAGGAACTTCTCCTCGCATTAAATAAAAAGGCGTTTTACTGGTGAAACCTCCACTCATGACAATTGCCGCGCAGTTTTCTTTTTCCAATTCTTTGCATACATACAAGCAATCTTCTTCTGTAAAACCATTTTTAAAGCCATCGCTCAAATTGATTTTAGCTAAAACAGGAAAATTCGCTCCAACTGCATTCTGAACAGCCTTAAATACTTCCATTGGGAATCGGGCTCTATTCTCTATACTTCCACCATATTCGTCTTTTCTTCGATTCGTCCAAGGACTCAAAAACTGACTCAACAAATAGCCGTGACCCATGTGAATTTCAACAACATCAAAGCCAATTTCTTACAATTTCAGGGCTGCTTCAGCAAAATCATTCTTGCATTTATCCAGATCATTACGATCCATTTCCTTGCTGAACATGAGTCCGACCAAAGCCCCGTATTCATTAAAAACCCGGGAAGGCGCTAAAGGCTTTTTGATACTCGTGTTTTTGGAAAAATACCCGCAGTGGGTCAACTGAATTGACACCTTCCCTCCTGCTTCGTGCACACTATCGGCGAGTCTTTTCAGTTCCTTCAGACTTTCATCGTGAATATACATCTGGGTTTTAAAGGTCCGCCCTTCATTTGAAACAGCTCCGTAGGAAACCGTAGTAAGCGCCACACCTCCTTTAGCCATATCTGTGTGATGATCGATTAACTTCTGATTTGGAATCCCATTATCATACATCCCTTCAAAAGTGGCGGTTTTGATGAAAACGTTTTTCAGAGATGTTCCTCCCAATTGCTTCTCTTGGTATGCCTTTTCTAACAATTTATTTGATTTATTTTCAATGAGGATAAATATAATCTATTTTTATCAGCCTAAAACTAATAGACCTTGGGACTAGAAATTTTTATCGCCGTAGTTTTCGGAATTCCTTTGATCGCATTTATTTGGTACATTGTGGTCTCCATGTATTGGTCACTAGGAATTATTCCAAAAACGTTCACCTACAATAAAGACAACCTTTGCGAGATCATCATATTGCTTTCTGCTCTGATTATCAGAAGCGAAAGAAAGGACCAAGTGGAAAAGGCGCAGTACATGGGAACCTACTTGAGAAAAGAGTTCCCGGAATACAACGAATACATCAATGGCTCCTATGCTCGAGCTAGAAATGGGACACCGATTAAAATCAAAAGCGCTTGTAATTGGATTAATAAAAACATTGGCTACAATAGTGACAAGTCCCAAATCGTCTACTTTCTAGTAGCATTAGCAATGGTCGACGGGCGAATGAATTCTAGAGAAAAGAAAATTCTCAAAAACATCGCTACCCAATTAAAAATCGACCAAAAGGAATTTGATTCTATCATTGCTGGTCACGAAGAAGCCTACCGAAGAAAACAAGAAAGGCAAAGAGAAGCGAATAAAAGAGTTCACCGCCCAACCCAAAACAAAAGAAAACAAATGGCCAGAATCCTTGAAGTCTCCGAAAATGCGAGCTTTGATGAAATTAAAAAGGCCTACCGAAGTATGGTTAAACTGCATCACCCAGACCGCTTCCAAAATAACGGTCCGGAACAAATCAAATTGGCTCAAGAACGCTTTATTGAGATTCAATTGGCTTATGAATATTTTGAAAATCTTTTAAACTAGAGTGATGATTGTCTTTTTCGGTTTTATTGGAATTGTTTTACTCTACTTCTTGTACCTCAGCAATACAAAAGAAAAAAGAGAAGATTTTGTACGATCTGGACAGTATTTCAACTACGGAGAAGAGAATTTACTCGAGATCTACTGCCTTTTCGCTGTTTTAGTTGTAAAACAGGAAAAAAGAGAGACCAAAAGGAAGTTTGACTACCTCATTAAATTTTTGGAGTTTAAATTCCCTTACAGAAAGAACGACGTTCGAGAGGCATTTACCTACTCTTTGAAATACGAAACAATTGAACTGAAACCTGCTTGTAATTGGCTTAAAAGACAGCTCACACTTCTGGAAAGAATTCAATTAATTCAGTTCATTTGTGATCTCTCTTTTATTGATGGTCGATTAAACGAAAAGGAAGAAAGGCTCATAGCTGAGATCAGCGTTTTACTGAAAGTTCCAATTGAAGAAGTACGGTCTATCGTAGCTGGACTCGAGGAAGCTTATGGTCGAAAACATCAGCATCAATCTTCTCAAAAACAATCTTCTAAACAAAAGCAAACAAGTAGCAAACCCAAATATTCCAATAAACGGAAACGCATGTCTGCAATTTTAGAAGTTCCTGAAAATGCTAGTTTCACGCAAGTTAAAAAGTCCTACCGAAGACTTGTAAAACTGCATCATCCAGACCGCTTCCAAAACAAAGGGGAAGAACAGATTCAATTGGCGAAAGAACGCTTTGTGGAGATTCAATTGGCCTATGAATATTTTGAAAAAATCTTAAATTAGGTCCATGCTAGAATTCCTAAGTGGCTTACTTACCTTTGTATTGATTTTTGCGATACCTGCTGCTTTATATTTGCTCATCAATTTTATAGTAGGACTCCGAATTTGGTTTAATGGCAAGATCCCTCTGCTTATGCCTTTCAACAAAGACAATCTTTTCGAAGTTTATATTGCTTTCGCTGTTTTGATGTTAAAATCCGAACGAAAAGATACATCTGAAAAAATTGACTATTTAAAGAATTATCTTATTCGAAAATTCCCCGAGGCTTCGAGTCATTTATCTCCTTCTTTTGGACAAGCTCTGCAAGATAAACCTATAAAAATCAGTTATGCTGCAAGATGGTTGCGACTTTACCTCAACAAAAGAAATCGCACACAACTAGTCTATTTTTTATGCGAAATCTCCATGGTAGACGGAAAGATTAACGATTCAGAGTATCGCATTTTAAAAAGGCTATGTAAGAAACTAAAGATCTACGAGTATGAGCTCAAATCTATCCTTGCTGGAATCGAAGACGCCTATCAAGAAAAAATCGAGGCGGAACATAGGCAAAGAGAAAGAGAACGAAAAGCGAGAGAACAAAGAAAACCCTACTCTTCTTCATTCCACAAAAAAAGAATGGCCGAAATCCTTGGTGTAAAAGAAACTGACTCCATGGATACCATCAAAAAAGCCTACCGAAAACTTGCCAAACTGCACCACCCAGATCGATTCGTTAAAAACGGTCCCCAACAAATGAAATTGGCACAAGAACGATTTCTTGAGATCCAAAAAGCATACGAATACTTCGAAAAACAGCTGAAATAGTTTAAAACGCAGAGACTCAACTTCGCTAAAGCTACGTCGAGTAAAATGCTGAGCCGTTCGTTCCTCACTAGTCGCAGTGGACGCAGAGGATAGTTTTCTGTAAATCTCAAATGTTAGTGCGGCCACTAAATTTCACCTTTTTATTGACGGTCCCTGAGCGCGAAATAACTAAATCATTGTGCTTACAATGCCTGAAGTTGAGCAGTCGAAGGGTAAACGCAGAGACTCAACTTCGCTAAAGCTACGTCGAGTAAAATGCTGAGCCGTTCGTTCCTCACTAGTCGCAGTGGACGCAGAGTCCTAATAAGTCTATCATCTTAAGTCTGATATCTGACATCTGATATCTAAATCAAACACCTAGATTTTCTCCTCCAATTCATCGGCCTCTTTTTCTGCGTCCTCCATTACTTTTTTAGCATCGCGATCGCCTTTATCGATGATCTCTTGGGATTTCTTGCGGGCATTCTCTTCAGCTTTCTTAGCCGCCTCTTTGAGGATTCTTTTCTTGATTGGATTCTTCTCCTTTTCAATTTCCTCATTTATCCTCTTCATGGCGTCATTGATATGCTTGTCAGCTCTTTCTTTTGCGTCTTTTTTGATTTGCGCTGCTCTTTCGCGGGCTTTAGCCATGATTTCTTCTTTCTTCTTGCTCAGGTCTTCCTTAATCTCTTCCTTGACTTCTTCCACTTTCTCTTTGATTTCCTCTTTGACCTTATCCACGATCTGATCTTTCAGTCCTTTGGTATTGCTTGCAATCATGTCTTGAAGACTCTGCAAAGAAATCTTTGGTTTCTTGTAAGTCCCGGTGATATTTGCGTTCACATTCACCTCATCGGGCAGACTAATCGCGTCACCCAAACCTAGTTTTTTTGCCTGATCTTCTACTCCACTGATAATCGATGGTGGGAAATCAGCCTTCTTTACTGGGATTTTGACCAAATAATCAATACTTCCATCCAACTTATTTGAACCACTAACCAATAAGCTTCGATCTCTTAATTTTATCGGGAATTCTTCTATGAAAACCTCCCCTTTCTCTACTCTCATGGAGATATTAATATCTTTGGCTTCCATTGGTTTTTGTAGGAACTTGATATTCTTCCCTGCATTTTTCAGTTTTTGGATCACCTCCATTTTCGAAGCATCTAAACCATGTGTTTGCAATACGCCTTTTGCGAAAACCGTATTCAAATCGGCATTTAAATTTTGATCGAATTCGGCCACTAGATTCTCTATTTTTCCTGAATAGGCCCCTTCAAGATCTTTGATGTAAGGCATTACCTTTTCACTTGAGCTAAAAGCTTTGGCTGTTTCCGCAATATCTAATTTATTCAGATCCACATCCATCTGCATTTTAGGAACCGTTTTATTTTCGTAAGAACCTGTTAGTTTCGCTCTTCCTTTCAACAAATCCATTCCTAATTCATCCAAATACACTACCCCTTCTTTGATTGACACATTGCCAATAAAATTATCAATTGGCATGTCAGGATATTCGAATCGTTTGACATTGGTTTTCAAGAAAAGATCTAAATTCTCTGGAACTTCTGGAGCTTCAGTTGCGGATGTATCTGTAGGTTCTGTCACTTCTTCTTCTCCTGAATCGGCAACCAAATCAGCATAATGTAGTTTATTCGAAGTAAAATTCAATCCACCTTTCAAAAGGCCCGTATCCTTGAATAAATAAGGAATGTAATTCTCTACACCTCCATCAAAATGCATGTCTGACTCACCAATGAGTACATCACAGGTCACCAAATCAAGTTTTTCCGGTTTAAATTGAAGGTCTGCTACTGGAATTTGAATCGGTTTTGGAACAGCGCTTGTCACCAGTTTCACCTGATCCATTTTCAGATAACCGGAAGCATTAAAGGCATCGTAATTCTCTTTCTCTAAATCTGATACTTTTCCATTCAGTTTTAAATTCGCATCCACATCACCAGAATAGTTCTCCCCCTCTTCCATGGGAATATACTTTTGAATCTCCTCCAATTTCAATTGTGCAAGTAAAGCGGCATTGATATACGGATCTACCATGAGATTTCGGGCTTCAAATGAAGCATCTAAACGGTTTTTTCCCATATTCAAATGAATTCCTTTTCCACTTACTACCATGGC
Source organism: Bacteroidia bacterium (assembly GCA_030427935.1). GTDB lineage: Bacteria > Bacteroidota > Bacteroidia > Flavobacteriales_D > Crocinitomicaceae > JAGQYP01. The sequence goes on from JAUICI010000071.1 coordinate 6,316, forward strand.
ATTTAGAATTTCATCGGCTGGTTTGTTTAGATGAAAATCAATCCCAATATTGGTAATTGTTCCGGGTAAACTCGGGTACTTCACACTTCCCTTATCCAAATTCATATTAAAATCGATTCCCGGAAGAATTTCACTCGTCATTTTCCCTTTCAGAAGTAAATCGAATTTAAGATCACCATCCGCTTTAACTGAACTAAAATCTTCAGTATAAGCTCCAGGAATCAGCGACAATAAGGATTTTACCCGAATGGTACTTCCATCAATTTTTAAATCCATGTCTTCATATTCATTGTACATGGCATAAAAACCTTCAATGGCTGTCGACAATTCATTCAATTCCAAAGTATTGTCTTTCAAAGCCACAATCATCTCTTCTTCTTTGTTGGTAATCTGCATTTGAGCCGTATACTCCATTTTTACATCTTTCAACAAATAACCGGTAGCTTCTTCGTAGTTTAAGGAAGCAATACTCGTTGTAGTCTGTATCTCAAATACTTCTTCTGTGAAATCTCCTGCTGTGGTATGATTGATGTCTTTAAGCTCAATTCTCGTAGCAGCTCCAGCATCTTCCATTAAAAGTTGTCCATTGATGATGCTAAACTCCTCCAAACTCAATTGAAACTTGGTCGGTTCCTCCTCTTCTTTTTCTTCTTCGGGTATAAGTATGTCCAGGTAATTTACCCGACCATCTTCTAAGGTCAGCAAATGTATTTTAGGCTGATCTAGAATAATGCTATTGATCTTCATTTCGTCTCCGAAGATTACAGACCAAAGATTTAAAGTCATTTCGGTATTATCAGCTTCGTATAAAACGATCTTTTCAAAATCCCCTTTTCCTTCAATATGAACATCTTTGATGGAAACCGTTAGATTGGGGAAAGTGGAAAAAAAGGTCACTTCAACATCCGCAAAATCGACCTGTGCATTCAATTGCTCATTGGCCATGTACTTGATTTCTTCTAGAATTTTCCCCTTAAATAAAATAGGAACCAATGCTAGAAAAATGATAATTAAGAGCAGTCCTAATCCTGACCATTTCAGAATTTTTTTCCATTTAATTTTTTTCATGTGTTTGTGTTTTTATTAGTCTTGTTGATCTCTATTTTCATCTTACAAATTGCTTTCAAACAATTTCAAAATTCTTTTGTACTCATCAAACCAAGAGCTAGCATGTTTAAACCCATGGGGTTCGATGGGATAAATGGCCATTTCATAAGTATCCTTTTCGAGTTCGATAAATCGTTGCGTTAATCTCACCACGTCTTGAAACTGCACATTATCATCCAACATTCCATGCAGCATCAATAAAGGATCCTGAAGGTTTTCTGCATAATAAATAGGAGAACTCTTTACAAAAGCAATACTATCCGTTTCAGGAGTATTCAGAATATTTGAGGTGTATGGATGATTGTAATGTGCCCAATCCGTAACCGAACGAATTGCTGCTCCACATTGGAATTCTCCAGGATATTTCAATAAAGCCATGATGGTCACAAAACCACCATAAGAACCTCCGTAAATACCAATTTTCTCTTTTGGTATCCCCAACTCTTCCACTAAGTATTTCTTTCCATCTACTTGATCCGAAACGTCTTTTCCTCCCATGTTTCGGTAAATATCTGTTCGCCATTTTCGGCCATAACCTTTACTTGCGCGATAATCTATATCTAAAACGGTATACCCCTTTCTCACCAATAAATTGTGAAACATATACTCTCGATAATAACCACTCCACCAATTGTGTGCATTCTGCAAATAACCCGCTCCATGAACAAAAATCACGGCCTTTCCAGGATCTTTTCTTTCAGATTCTGGTCGATACAACCTCGCAGGGACCATCGTCCCATCCGCTGCTTTAAACTTTATAATTGCTGGCTCCATCCATGAGATTGCGTCAAATTCCTTTGTTGTGGATTTGGTAACCTGACTAATTTTAGATTTCGGAATATTCGGACAAGTATAGACTTCCCAAGGTTTGTTCTTGTAAGAAAAACGGTAAGCCAGCTGACTTTCATCAGGTGAAATAGATACTTCATGATTCCCTAAAGCTGTTAGAATTGGCGTCCATTTGCCCGAATTGGCATCTACATGATGGAAATCTCTATTCCCCAGCTCAACTTTGTTTGTGGTTACATAAAACTTGGAATTATCATGAGAAAGAATCGCCTCATGAATTTCGAAATCTCCTTTTGTGAGTTGTTTGGCTTTTTCCTTTTCTAAACTGTACACATAAAGATGAGAAAAGCCGCTTTCCTCTGACTGATAATAAATTCGATCGGAATCATCGAACCAACCAATATTACCTCCGACTGTTGTCCAGCCAACCACTCCAGGACCACCGATCCAAGCTTCATCATGCTGATGCGAAATTTCTTTGTATTTCTTCTTTTCCAAGTCGTACACGACAATCCATCGATCTTTATTATCGAATGATTTCACTTCAAACAATAGTTTCTTGCTGTCTTTTGAAAACTGTAGATTATGGTAAATCACTTGTTTGGGTTCTTCTGATTCTTCCTTAAACTCCTTCTTTTCATAATCTTTAAAATACAGAGGTCTTTTCTTAACATCTGTTAGAATAGATGGATCAAATTTAATCGACTCCTTTTTATTTAGATCGTAAATAAACAAATAGCATTCTGGATCTGGACGACCCACTTTTGGTCTTGCAGCCCTTGCCTCTGCCTCTCCATCCTTGGTGATGAAGTGAAAATAATCGGTGTTTTTGGTCTTCGGGTCGATGGATTGCACATATGCCAAATGACTCCTATCTCTTGAAACCCCAGTATTCAACCAGTAACCCTCGGAAACATTAATCTCTGCATAAGCCACATTACTCACACCTTCTCTCTTTTCTTTTCGAAATTTAGATTGTTCATTTCTAAATTGCACAATCTCAAAAAGTTCCTCCTGTTGATTCTCTAAAAAGCTTTTTTCTTTTACCTTATCATCCTTCGGAAACTTACCAAATTCAGCAATTTTAACCATTTTAAAGGGATTCAAGCTCACTAAAAATAATTCCGAGCCCAGCTCAATCACAATCTGATTTTCATCATCCAAGAAATAATAATCTTTCAGTTTATTGCTGTAGAAAAGAAAGCGCTTCTCTTTGGACTCAAGATCATAGGAATACAAGCGTCCTTCTGAAGTAAACAACAGTTTGTTCCCCCATCTCTTGTAGCCTTCCAACATATTCTCGGAGTATTGATCATAAGCCAACTGACTAACTTTTCCCTTGACATATTGATAGGTTCGATAATCGAAATCATCCTTTTGTTTCCAGTCAAAGAAAATCGTTTGACTATCATGCGACCAAGAGACATTTTGAGGTTGAAATCCAATGAATTCATTGCCCTTCATGATTTCTTTCAAGTTGATTTCTTGGGAGAACAGAGTTGAACAAAAAATTAAAGTGAGAATGGTTAGGAATCTATTTTTCATTGTTTTAATCATAGTTTGAGCCTGTGTTGAGTTTAGGTACTTGACCAAGATACTTATTTCATTTGGTAAATGTAAAATCCGAGGATATTTTTAAATTCGTATTCAAAATTGACAATATGAGCAAAGTGAATTGGACCACAGTAAAAGAATACGAAGACATTACCTATAAAAAGTCAGGAGAAGGCGTAGCAAGAATTGCATTTAATCGACCAAATGTTCGAAATGCCTTTCGCCCACATACAACTTCGGAATTGTTGGATGCCTTTCAAGATGCTCATGAAGATACAAGTATTGGCGTAGTTTTACTTTCTGCAGAAGGACCTTCTACAAAAGATGGCGTCTATTCTTTTTGCTCAGGTGGGGATCAATCTGCCAGAGGTCATCAAGGTTACGTTGGACAAGACGGCTACCATCGCTTAAACATCTTGGAAGTTCAGCGATTGATTCGTTTCATGCCAAAAGTTGTGATCGCCGTAGTTCCAGGATGGGCTGTTGGCGGAGGTCATTCTTTGCACGTTGTATGTGACATGACTCTAGCTAGTAAAGAACACGCCATCTTTAAGCAAACGGATGCCGACGTGACCAGCTTTGACGGAGGATATGGATCTGCATATTTGGCCAAAATGGTGGGCCAAAAGAAAGCGAGAGAGATCTTTTTCCTTGGAAGAAATTATTCCGCTCAGGAAGCTTACGAAATGGGTATGGTTAACGCCGTAATCCCTCATGCCGATCTTGAGGACGTTGCCTACGAATGGGCACAGGAAATATTAGGTAAATCACCTACTTCAATTAAAATGCTCAAGTTTGCCATGAATTTAACCGACGACGGCATGGTTGGTCAACAAGTTTTCGCTGGAGAGGCTACTCGTTTGGCCTACATGACCGATGAAGCTAAAGAAGGAAGAGATGCATTCTTACAAAAGAGAAAACCCGATTTCTCCAAAATTAAGTGGATTCCCTAATCAAAACTCCACTCCCCCTCTTCACTCTTGCTCTTGCCAATACAAAGCTTTTGCTGAATTTTTTTCGCCCATTAATGAAGATTTAACATAAGTAAAGAAATCTCTTCTTATTTTTAATCGAAACAAAATCGAGACATGAAGAGATTAATGATTATTGGCGTTTCTACTCTATTATTTGCTTGTGGAGGAGAAGAAAAGAAAGAAGAGAAAAAAGAGAATGAAAGTTTAGCAAAAGCGAAGACGAAATGTGAAGAAATGACTAAAAATCTTTTTGGAACAATAGAAGGATTTGAAATTAAATCTTCCAGAGCTGACGAAAGAGAAAAAGTCAAACTTGCTTTAGACGAAAAATACGAAGCTTCAACCAAAATCATTTCTTCGGTAACCTACATGTCTGAAGGAGAAGAAAAATTATGCACCTGCTACATTAACGACAAGAATGAAATCCTTAACTTGTCTGAAATGAGTAAAAACTAAAAAACAAATACCAATCATGAAGAAACTAATTGTATTGAGCCTTAGTGCTTTGCTATTCGCCTGTGGCGGGGAGGAAAAGAAAGAAGACTCCAAAGAAAAAAAAGAAACTAAATCAAAAAAAATATCTGGATTTAGCGGTGCGGAATACAGCTTTTCCGACTCCTCTGTTGAGCCGAGATATGCAAGATCTTGGTCCGTTAGTGTTAATGGTTCAAAAGTAACTTTCATCATTCGTTCTTATGAAGACATTTTGATCGAAGAAAAGTTTGACTTGAATCAAGAGCAAGCAAATTTGATTAATGATGTTGTAACAAATCTAGAAGGAATCGATGACCTCAAACACAATGGTGAATCTGGAAGTACGGCTGAAGGTTTAACTATTTACAGCGGCAAAGAAGTGGTAGCAGAAGCTTATTGGAATGAGGGAATGAATCCAAGCATCACTGAATATGGAAATGCCATGAAATCATTGGTACCAAATTTTGATGAGTTAATGGAATCTACTAGAATTAATGGTCCGATTGTTTTCCTATCTGATAATCTCCCAGAAGACTTAAATCTAGAAGAATTCAACGCGGTTGCTGAAAAATATGATTTCAGAGTGGTTCCGGATTCAGAAAGTGAAGCTGACTTCAGAAAGAAGACCAATGAATTAAGAAATAAATTAATGATTCTGGTTAGAGGTGAAGATTGGAGACAAAAGTTTGAATCGGAGACAGGAAATTCATTAGCTGATTTAAATATCTAATTTTATGTATACGTTCTCTATCCTTTTTCATTTTTTCACGTTAGCTTTTTTAGCAGGTGATGGTCCGAACGTCCAAATCAAAGTAAGAAATGATGCAGGCGAAAAAGTAGTGGTCTACGAAAGTTCAGACACCGAAATGATCAAAGAATTGAAATCTTGCCTTAAAGGTAGAACTGCACCCAATTTCAAATGTGGTTATACCGGAAAGATTATATTTACTGAAGAGGACGGAAGCACTTGGGATGCTGAATTCAATATCACATCGTGCAACCATATTGTGTTCATGAAAGGAGACCGATTGATCAGCAGATATTTGAAAAAAGGGTCCATTGAATTATTAAAAAAACTTACAAAAAAATAAAGCATGAAAAAAGTATCACTATTGCTCACAGCAGCAGCATTTTCAATGAGCGCACTAGGTCTGGCTCTTGAGGCCTTCGAAGATAAAGATGGCAACCCAATCCAACGATTTGACTACGAAGCAGATTTCGAAGCATTCAAAGACGCGATTGTGAAAAAGGATAAAGAAACGATTGACTTCATGAATAAAGCAGACGGAACAGATGCAGATTTACTTCTCCTTTATTTTGAAGACCCTGCTTTTTTGAAGCAATTGAAAGCAACAAAATACAGCGATTTGACCTTGAGTGATTTCAACGGGACTCCAGTTTTGGAATTTTCTGCGGAAGTTTCAGGATCGGATGAAGAAGGAAATGAATACGAATCAGGTGTTTTCTTGTATTTCGAAGAATCTGGATCAGGTCTGAAGTTGGTGAATGTATTAGCTGCAGGATAGAGGGGATTCGTAATTCGTATCCCGATAGCTATCGGGACGTAATTCAAAATATTCAAAAGAGTGTTGGTTTTAACTGACACTCTTTTTTTTGAATCTTATTTCTTGAGGAATTGTCCGATTTTCGATAAGGGTTTACGAATACTTGTAAACGCCGCAGGTTTGAGGCCATTCATCTTCCAGGCCATTCGATCTTCTTTATTTGCTTGAATTCGGTTTTTAATGGAAATATTGCTTTCCCCCCCTACTCGCATTTTTGTAATGATCTTGTTTAGATAAGTCAGTTTCGCCTTGTTTTTGTGAACCATTCGCAGCATCAATTCATAATCAGCAGAAATTTTTAATTCTGTTGAATACAAACCGAATTTATCATACCACTCTTTCTTAATGAAGAATGTCGGATGAGGAGGCATCCAGCCTTTTCTGAACTTGCCTTCACGATATTCTCCGGAAATCCACGTTCTTGTTACCTTATCCGTATTATCTCGATCTACATAAACCAAATCAGCATACAAAGCATCCGCTTTCGACTCTTCAAATTTCGCTACAACATTCGAGATTACTTCGGAATCCGCATAAATATCATCTGAATTTAAAATCCCAATAATGTCTCCTGAAGCATTCAAAACACCTTTATTCATGGCGTCATAAATCCCTTTATCTTTCTCGGATACCACTTTGGAAATGCGATCAGCATATTTATTAACAATAGTCATCGTTCCATCTTTGGAAGCGCCGTCAATAATGATGTATTCAATATCTGAATAGGATTGGTCTAAAACAGACTGTATCGTCGCTTCTATGGTAGATTCTGAATTGTATGCTATGGTAATTATACTGACTTTCACGGGCGCAAATGTATTAAATCATTTTGTTGATATGAGCGAAAACTTCTTCAAATTGATTGGGAAGAAACCACTCAAACTCCAAATCCCTTTTGAACCAAGTAATTTGCCTCTTGGCATAACGGCGGGAGTTTCTTTTAATTAATTCAATTGCTTCTTCTCTTTCAATCTTTCCATCAAAAAAATCAAAGAATTCCTGATAACCAACCGTTTTTAGGGAGGTCAAACCTTTTTTGGGATGCAAGGACCTCGCCTCCTCTTCCAGGCCATTTTCCAACATCAAATCTACTCGATGATTGATGCGCTCATACAAAGCTTCACGATCATCATTCAATCCAATCTTAATCATATCAAAAGCTCGGGACTTCTGAACACCTTTCCTCAATTTGGAATAAGGTTCTCCAGACAATCGAATCACCTCAAGTGCCCTTTGGACGCGCACAGCATTGGACCGATCAACTTCTTCAAAATAAACCGGATCCTTCTCTTGAAGCTCAAGTAATAGGGGTTCTATTCCAGACTCCTCTGTTTCCTGTATCAATTGCGCTCTTAACTCTGCCGATTTAGGTAAATCATCGAATCCTTTTGTAATGGCATCGACATAGAGCGTTGAACCTCCTACCATAATTACCAAATCGCTATCTTCATGAAGTTCCTGGATCATTTGTAAAGCCTCGAGCTCAAACATCCCAGCCGTATATTCGACTTCGGGTTCCAGAAAATCCAGAAAATAATGTGGAACTCCCTTTTGCTCTTCTGCAGTTGGTTTTGCCGTCCCAACATCCATTCCTTTATAGAACTGGCGTGAATCACAGGAGATAATTGGACAATGAAAAGCTTCTGCTAATTGGACACTCAAACTCGTTTTACCAACTGCTGTAGGCCCTGCTATAATGGTTAGTTTTTTCTTCAATTCTCTGGAAACAAAGATTTGTAATTTTCATAACGGGCAAGAATCATGGAAACATATTTTACGGGCTCTGTACCTCTACAATAACCAAATTTCACCACTTCATCTTGATAATAATGCCGTTTTCTAAGCAAAAGTAAGTAGTATTCCACATTATCCTTCCAAACATCTTGATCTAATCCGTATTTATAAGCAAGTGCACGAGCATCATCAATATGTCCTCTTCCTGCATTATAAGAGGCTAGAGTAAATTTCATTGCTTCGGTTGAGTCTAGTACTTCTTCTAACCATTTCTTATAATTATTATTCATCTTTCTCACCCCCGCACTTATCTGAGCAGCAGGTGGAGAACCTGGATGTATCCCGTAAGTCTTACCAGTTTCAGGCATGAATTGCATCAAACCAAACGCACCTGCAAATGAAGTGAGATTCGGCTTGAACTTGGACTCTTGATACATTTGTGCGGCTATTAGTCTCCAATCAATGATTCCTTTAGCTGCGTAAGTCTTGATTAAATCATCATAAGGCGAAATTTTACCCCCTCCTAGATCACTATATTCATCCATGCGCTTATCGACATATTTTTTAATCTTAAAATATTTGGTCTTCAAGTACTCAAAAGGTCTTGTTCCTTTTGCTTTCTCCAACCATTCATCAAAAGCTTGCTTTAAACCCGGAGAAGACTTTCGAACACCAAAAGCCAGTGGAGAGGGATTCGTTGTACCATATTTGATATCAATATTGGGGTAAAATCTTTTATTTACTTTGGCCGTATTTTCATCTGCAACGGTATAATCAATCTCACCATTAGATACCTTTTCAATGAGTGATTCCACATCAAAATAGCCCGTATCGTAAACAACCTCAAACTCAACTTTAAAACTATCTTGAACCCTAGTGGCAAGTTCGTCAAAACTAGAATTTTTGAATAGATGTAACTGGATTCCATTTAATTGCTCGGTGGAACGAATCATTAAAGAATCGATCATGGAACTTTTCATGCTCGAAAATCCTTCCGGTAATCTTTGTACTAAAACTTGTCTAGTTTCATAAAAAGGCTCCGTAAAATCAATATACTCCATGCGTTCTTCGGTAATATTCAGATTACCTCCGACTAGTTCTCCTTCTCCATAATTGAGTTTATCAATAGCATCATTGAGGTCTTTCATGACTACCACTTCCAATTGAACTCCTAAAGATTTTGCAAATTGATTAAGGAGATCATATTCAAAACCCATACTTTTCCCTCGGTAGATATAATAAGAAACCGTGCTATTCTCCAGTAAAACGGTCAGCTTGCCATCTGAAAGAATATCTTCAATATCATAATCGATCGCTGCTTGTCGCCTGATTTTCTCTAAAGAATCTAAATCTTCCGTCGGATCAACTTCAATTGAATCACTTTCTCCTCCACATGAAAAAATAAAAAGAGCCAAAATGACCAGAGATGATACCTTTACAAGCATAGAGTCAAATTTAATAATTCGTAGATAAATCAATCAAATCCTGAAAAAGAGGGTCGAACAAAGCGTCCAATTCCTGATTGAATTCCTGGTAATGTTTAAAACTCTCGTTCAGGTTATTCTCCACTTTCAATCGCCTAGAAACCCCACCTAAAAAGCGCTGCATCATTTGCTCTTCTTGATAGAGTAACAACCAATTATCCCTTTTCATATAGGCATACATATGTCCAAAACCTTCTGGATATTCAGCCTTGAATTTGTCCAGTTTTGCATAAGTCGACAAAGTGAATTCTTCTAGGCTTTGATCTGAATACTCTTTCCAATTCTTGGCTAAAACGTGATCAAAAATCATGTCTACAAAAATCCCGGAAGTCAAACCTAAATCATGTCGAATAAGACCTTTAGCCTCTTCCGTAGCTTCATGAGCATCGGTAAAAGAATCAATGGCACGATGCAACATGACCCCTCTCCAAATTTCATCAGAAAAAGTTCCTTGGTGACTTCCTTTGACAAAATCTCCGATAAAATTGCCAAAAAGGAGTTCCTCTTCCTCGAAACTTAAGAATGCGTGGGCTAAATAGTTCATATTGGGATTTATCTGCTAAAACTTCCGCTTGTAAAAAATACAAAATCTTTTTGGAAGGCAATTTGTACTTTTACAATGAAGGCAGATTATGGCAAATAAGAAATTCTTATACTGGACAACACAATTCTTGGGATGGTTATTCTATTATTTCATCATTGGAATCAACTTATTTACGAATAATAATCTCAACGAAAAGACCGTCGGAATGCTGATTTCGATGTATGCGGCATCAGTTGGTTTGACTCATTTTCTGCGCCTTTTCTTTATTAAAAAAGAGTATATCAATTTAAAGATTAACCGACTTTTTCCAAGAGCTATAATCTCGAGTATTGTGGTCGGGACGATTTTGGTGCTTTATCAGAATGTGATTGATCGATGGGTTTTTCGATACGACACCTCGCCTATTGACGCAGGAACTTTCTTTCAGGAACTTTTGATTGACTCCATCGCGGGTTCTATTTTGATCTTTTTATGGGTGGTTTTCTACTTTGCTTATCAGTATTTCGATAAATCGAGAAGAGAGGAAATCAAGAACCTTCAATGGGAAGCACTTCAAAATCAGATTGAATTGAATAACCTGAAATCACAGTTGAATCCGCATTTCATGTTCAACTCCCTTAA
>JAUICI010000072.1 GCA_030427935.1 Bacteroidia bacterium
AAAGACTCTCAAGATTGCCTTCGAAAATGACATTGTAGGAAACGGTATTGCTGTTCTTTTTGACTTTCAAATTGGTCGGTTAATGTAGAATCAAAGATAGGGAAATCTTGGAGAGCTGGAGTGGTACCAGAGTGTTTTTTAAACGCAAAGGATTGGTAATTGGTAGAGAGGTGAAGAGGTAGAGTGAGTTAGAGTGTGAGAGTGTCGGCCGCATTAATAATTAGTTTGCTTTTTCAGGTTAGGATTGCGGCCCTTCATATGATTATAACCCCGGTCCCTGCCGTGCCGTCGGCAAGCCTTTGGCGGCCGATGGAGCCAACTGAGCATTTATGTAGCGTAGCGGAATAAATGTCGAAGTTGAGTCGAAGGGTTTTTATGTTTTAGCAGGTATAGTGGTAATTGGTGGAGAGGTCCCAGAGTGTTTTTTAAACGCAAAGACTCAACTTCGCTAGGCTTCGTCGAGTAAAACGCAATGGAGGCGCAGTGTTCGCAGAGGAATAGTTATTGGTAAATGGTCCTACTTCGCTAAGCTTCGTAGGATAAATGGAGTGCGTCAGAATCAGGCTACGTTTGAAGTTTTATTCACGGTTTCGAATTTTTTTAACCATTTGAGGGCTTCTTTTTCGGTATTGAAAAATTTGGTGGGTTTGGAGGGTTTTTTGAATTTGATGAAAAAGTTGGTAGCAAGTCTTTGAGCGAGGTTTGGCGTGATAACGGCAACTCCTGTGCAGTATTTCATGACATCCGGACCGGCAAGATATTTTTGAGCTTCATCGTCATGTTCGGAAAATGGATCCGCACTTACAAGTATTGGAGATAGGTCCCAAGGCGATCCTTCGCGAACAGCACCAATAATGTTTTGAGCCTCTTGAAGGTTTATGCTTTCACTTGTGTAGTGGATATGTATAATCCCCTCATTTCTGTACGATATTACAGCTCCAAAGACTTCTTTTTTGTTCAAAACCACTGTTTTACATTCAATGCGATTGTCTAAGATAACGATAAGACTGCGTTTTTCATAGACAAATCCCCATTTATTTTAGATGAAATTATTTTTTAGATTCCTCAAAGACTTTGACATCATCCTTTGCGAAGGATCATTTTAAATTATCTAAAACTCACCAACAACTTCTTTGATCTTACCTTCAAGATCATTTTGTTTTTTAGTGAATTTGGTCAAATCAATTTTGGCTTTTTTGATCTTCTTCTTTTCGAGAAAGTAAGTCAGTTTTTGAAACCAATAATAGGCTTGAACTCCTGTGATTCCTGGGACTGTAAAGTAGTAAAGGAATGCCAGCCACCAGTTCGGGTAAACCAAATAATAGAATAAGAATAAGAAAGGAATATTGTAGATTCCAACTAAGGCTTTGCCCACCATCATTTTTACTCCTCCCCAGAATACTTTTCTTCTAAAAGATCCTTCGACGAATCTTTTGGTAATGATATAAGGAATGAAACCATGAATCATTCCAATCAGCATGAATGGAGCGGTAAGAATCAAATTCAAAAGAAGCCCGCTAGTCGAAAGTTTTCCTTTCTTTTTGAACTCATGGATAAACTTTTGTCGGATTCGAAATTTCTTGATTAGCCCAAAATAGCCGTCAACTTCCTTTTGAAGTGCATCCATTTCTTCGCCCTTATTTTCCTCTAATTCGTTGATTCTATTGGCTAAATTCCGAGAATAGTTCCAACGATCTTCCATGGCCAAATTCCTTTCAGAATCTTCCTGATTCATCCCTTTTCTGGAAAGTCGCATGATGCCTTCATGCAAAGAACGACGATCTTTATTATTGTAATGCGTAATCTGTTTTTGAAGATTGTTTTCAATCTTTTTGGTCACCTCCGTCATGACTTGCTGAGGATTCTCAGCGTATTGATCTTTGTAGGCATTTACACTGATCGGTTCCGAGTAAGAAATTAAAACATCACCTCTAAAATGGTTGGGGTTGGTATAGTTAATTCCAACGCAAACTATCTCCAAATCAAAATCCCAATTGTATTTTTCCATTGAACCAAAAGCGATTCTAACAGGACCTTTTTTCAGTGGTTTTAATCTTCGGATAAAAGTGTCGTCCGTAAAACCTTCACCAAACAGAATTAAAGATCTTCTCTTTTTTAATAAGTCAAAGCAAACTTCAAAGACCTTTTCATTTTTTTGCACGGCACCATCGCCATCAAGAGACCTATAAATTGGGAGCATTTGAGCAGACCAAAATACAGGTTGCAATGCGGGCTTGAAAACATCCGATCTCACCATGAAATGGGTAATGGTTTTTTGCAAATCTGAAACTACTAAGGGATCTAGAAAAGCCGAAGGGTGATTCAATACAAAGATGGTTCTTGAACGCCATTTTTTTGGTGGATTTACAAGTCGTATTTTCCTGAAATACAGATTAAGAGAAATACTAAGTGTAAATTTTAAAATAAAATATAAGGGTCTCATCCAGCTTTGTTTGCGCTGACAAAACTAGCAAATTCTAAGAAAAAGGGAGTGTCAGTTCTAATTTAGTTCCGTTTGAGCACGTGCAGATAATTTCTCCATCAATTTGTTCAGCCAATACTTTAATCACATCAAATCCAGAAGCCGGAGCGGGATTTTCCCATAGTTCGAGATCAAAACCAGATCCATTATCCGAGATTTCGATGATATTGTGGTATTCATCTTTTCGAATTTTTACTGAAATTGTTGGGATTTCTGTATGCTCAAATGCATGTCTAATCGAATTCGAAAATATCTCTGTTAAAATCAAGCCTAGATAAAAGATCGAGTTGGGTTGAACTGAAAAAGCTCCGATATTCTTTACAATATTGATACTTTCATCATAGTTATTGCTTCTTTGAATGTGTCGAACCAAATCTGAGATATAAGAGCTGAAATCATTTTTACTGATATAGCCTTTGGTCATGATATTCTGATGTACCAAAGCCATGGACAAAATTCGATTTTCTAAATCTTTAAATTGTTCCGGAGCGAGTGCTTTTTCGGAGGACAAATATTTAATTCGAATCAGCGATAAAATGATCTGCAAATTATTCGCGACCCGATGATGAACTTCTTGTAAGAGAATATTCAAACTTTCATTTTTCCTTCTGATTTCTTGATTGGATTGTCTGAGTTGCTTTAAGGTGACTTCAAGGTCATGAGTTCTTTTGGAAACGAGTTTTTCCATTTCCTTTTTGTAAACCTCAAGTTCCTTATTCTTTTCAGATAAGGCACGATTCAACTGCTCAACAGAAAGTTTTTCAGTCGGAATAGTTGTAGAGTTGTTGTCTTTTATGGTTTTATTCTCAGGTTTTTTTTTCATGTTTTGGAACTCCTAGAGTTAATCCAAGACACTAAAATTAAAACAAAATTCTCTTAGGTTCTAAGGGTTTTCGTCGAGTTCCTTTTTTTCATCGGCAGACTCCTCTTTTTTACCTCCGATTAGTATTCCAAGCCCTACTTCATGGCTTCCTTTGGATGAAATTCGGAGAGGAGAAATGGTGAAATCATAGGAATAAGTCAGCTGAAAATGCTTGCCAAAATTGAATCCCGCCATCAATGAAATCGCGTCATCATAACGATAACCAATAGCACCCCAAACAAAATCATTGTATTCGAATTTAAGCGCAACGTCAAATGAAATTGGTGCTGGGTGCATGTATTTCAGGATGACATATGGAGAAACTGAGAACTTTTCGGTTGCACGCCAAATATATCCAGCAGTAAAATAAGAATGGATATTCAGATTGTTATCCGTTTTGTTCTCACCAAAATGAATTTTATTCATGATGAGATTAGTGGCTGAAAGTCCAATAAAGAAATCCTTGTGATAAATCCAAAAACCGGCTTGCATGTCAAAAATATTCTGATTCGTTCCCGCTCCAACAAACTCAATATAAGTTGGGTCATTCGGATCCAGCGTTACCGCTTTGTCTTGATCGAAACGGTAATTACTCCAACCCAATCCAACTCCAAAAGACATATTTACCGTTTTTGAAAGCGGTACATGAAAAGCATAATTCAAATAGACATTGGTCATGGCAAAAGCACCCCATTGATCATTAATGACTTTTCCTCCAATCGCATGTTTTATTCGACCTGTTTTCACTTCAGGAGTTTTGAAAAACTGCGTTGCTTCGGGGTTAAAACTAGCACGTGGACGCTTATCTTGCTTTTTCATTTTGATTGGCGCGTGTGCTGTCAGACTGAAAGTAAGAGGTGAATTATTCACTCCAACCCATTGTTTTCTGAACCCAAGATCGATATCGATCAAGTCCTGAGTTCCAATCGCAGCTGGATTGTAAAGCGCCGGATTGTAGAAAAATTGCGTATAGTGGCTCTGTTGCTGACCAAAGGCTGCAAAACTTATTATCGTGACCAAGAGAACAAATAAATTTTTCATAGCGATTATCTTATTATTGTTACTGATCCTGATAAAGGTTCATCAGATCCGTTATTAAAATCTATTACAAAGAAGTAAGATCCGAAAGGGAGATCTTTCCCTTTAAATCTTCCATTCCAGGGCTGGGTGTAGCCTTCACTTTCAAATATGGTATTCCCCCATCGATTCACGATGACGACTTTACAATCGGGGTAAAACTTATTTAAATCAGGTATAATCCAGGTGTCGTTGACTCCATCTCCATCGGGCGTAAAAGCCGTTGGAATATCTGGATTAAAAGGAATACAAGCATAATAATTGATGCTAATCGTATCCGATTGATCTGGACAATATTCTTTCGAAATCGTCCAAACTATAGTATTTGGATTCCCATCAATTCCTGAAACTGTAATTGCATTGGCCGTATCGTGATCGATGACTCCATTTCCATCAATAACCGACCACATTCCAGTTCCAAAATCAGGCTGAACAGCTTGAAGATCGATTTGATCCGTTGTGTCACATAGATCTTGATTACCACCTGCATCGATGATTGTTGGAGCTTCAGTTGAATTTACAATTAAAGTATCCGCATTACTTGGACAATTTCCATTTGTGATAGTCCAAACAAATTGATTTTCCCCAGTAAATAGATCTGAAACAAAGCTTGTATAATTGTTCGGAGCATTAATCGTTCCTGCCCCAAAAATATTCGTCCATGTACCAGTTCCTATCGATGGTAAATTGGCCGATAAAGTTGCTGTATCACCACAAGTATTGATGGTATCAACTACCAAAGCCGTACTTGGCAATTCATATCGATTGATGACAACTGTATCTACATTACTTGTACAGATCGAATTGGTGATTTGCCAGGTGATAATTGTTGTGCCGTAATCCAGACCTCTCAATGTTGTGTTTGGATTTGTATTATCGTCAAATGCTCCATTTCCTTGGACAACTGTCCACATTCCAGTTCCAACTGCCGGTGTATTCCCAGCTAGAAGGGTAGTGTCGTCCACACAAAGATCAATATCTAATCCACCTAAAGCGACATCAGGTTGGGCTACAACCTCAATATCGAAACTGCAGGTGTTGGTATTTCCTGAAAGATCGCTGGCCTCATAGGAAATCGTTGTTGTACCAATTGGAAAAGCATCACCAGAATTGAGACCACTTCCATCCGTTCGAACAAGCACAGGTGTGTCACAATTGTCCGAATTTGTAGGATCACTAAAAATGACAATCGTATCACAAGTTTGAATATCGCTAGGACAAATTAAAATAGGTGCAATCGTATCCAAAACTGTGAGGTCGAACTGACAAGAATCCAAATTACCAGCGCTATCTGCGGCAATCATGTAGACTGTTTGCACGCCTGCTGCAAGATTGGTTCCAGGAACTGGAGATTGGCTAATGGTAACCGCACTACAAAAATCGCTTGCAACTACTCCGGAGGTATAATCAGGTAATACGAAAACACAGGATGAGTCTACATATTCTGTTTGATCCGTTACACAAGTCGTTATTGTTGGCGGAATATTATCTGTTACCAAAACATTGAAAACGCAATTAGAAGAATTTCCATTTCCGTCAGTCACGGTTATAGTGACAACCGAATTACCTGTAATTGTTGATCCTGCAGAAGGCGATTGATTAAATATTAGCGCTCCAATAGATGTACAATTATCAGAAGCGGCCGTAATTCCAGTATAATCCGGCATGGTAAATTCACATTGTGCGTTTACAGATACATTTTGATCACCTGGGCAATTGGTAAAAGTAGGAGGGACCGTATCTAGCAAATTTACTCGAATGACACAAATAGCCGTATTTCCACTCGCATCAGTTGCAATTACCGAAACATCCGTATTTGTCGAAATTACGGTTCCAATAGGAGGAGATTGTGAATACGCGATCGTTCCAGAACAATTATCCAAAGCCGTTGCTTGAGTCGTATAGTCGATCAAAGTAGCCTGACAATTTTGATCGACGAAAATATCGAGATTTGGCGGACAATTATTGAAGAAAGGGCTTACCGTGTCAATGGCAATGATATCAAAAGTACAGGTGCTTGTATTTCCTGCTTCATCTTGCGCCGTAAAAACTACAGGATGATTGCCAGCGACTAGAATCGTCCCCGGAGTTAAATCCTGACTTACCGAAATATTTGGGATTGTCGAACAATTATCAGAAACTATCGCCTCAGAAGTATAGTCGGCTGCAACATAATCACAGGAGTTTCCAACGTAAACCGTGCTGTCGGTTGGGCAAGTTACAACTGGTGCAATACTATCGACCAAAGTGATTGTAAACTGACATTGATTGGAGTTTCCAGAAGTATCCTCAACGGTCATGGTGATGACTTGCGTGCCTGCTGATCCAGGAAGCACTGTTCCCGCTATTGGGGATTGTGTTACCGTTAATTGGCCTGGGAGCAAACAATTATCTGTTACGACTGTAGTTCCAGTAAAATCAGGAATTGTCCCTTCACAATTACCATTTACATAGAGATCTTGATTGGAAGGACAAACAATAGAAGGCGGAAAAATATCTATGATGTCGAGATCAAAATCACAGCTATTGGTGTTTCCAGATTCATCTTCAATTGTTACCGTAATAATATTCGTAGGCCCTGTTATGGTAGCTCCAGAGGAAGGCGATTGCGAATAGATTAAATTGATGGCATTCGAACAGTTATCTGAGCTTACGACCATGGCACTGAAATCAGGTACCGTCGCTTCACAATTGGCATCTCCATTGATTGTTTGCGTTCCAGGACAAGTTACAGAAGGCGAAATGGTATCAATTAAATTGACAGTAAACTGACATTGAGAAGTAGAGGCAATGCCATCATCGGCGGTGATGGTGACCAACTGACTCGCCCCTAAGCCACTTAAAGTGCCACCAGGAGCAGGATTTTGGCTAATTGTAATCAGGCCAGCACTTGTACAGTTATCCGTTGCAATGATAACTCCTGTATAATCTGGGACGGTCGCCTCACAATTGATATCCGCATAAATATTGGTGTCGTTCGGACAAGAAACAACCGGAGAAATTGTATCAGTAAGAATAATGTCGAAACTACATTGATTTGAATTACCGGCTTCATCTGTCACATTAAAATCGACAGTTTGAGTAGTTCCATGATTGGATAAATTGACTCCAATTACCGGATTTTGAACGATTGTCATATTGGCCAGAAGCGAGCAATTATCTGTAATCGTCAACAAGCTGGAAAGATCGGGTATGGAATAATCGCAATTATTATCGACATAAACTGTTTGATTTCCAGGGCAACTAACGGCAGGAGAAGTGGTGTCAATTATTGTCAAGTTGAAGGAGCAAGTATTTGAATTCCCATTTTCATCTTCTACCAAAAAAGAAATATTGTGAGGGTTTGCTGCCGCGTCTAATATCGCTCCTGGAGCAGGAGTTTGGGTAATTGTGAGATTGGGTGTTGGTGTACAAGCGTCACTTACTGTTAATGTCGAACTATAATCTAAAAGTGAAATTTGACAAGAATTATTTCCGGGTACATTAATATCACCCTGGCAGGTTACCGTTGGCGCTGTATTATCTTCACCTGTAACAATGATATTGTCCATTGCAAGTGGAGGATCATTGATCAAGGAATTGTCAACCGTCCACATGATACCGAACTCAAAAGATTGTCCGTTCAAAGCTGATGGAAGAGGCAGAGTTACCGTTGACCAAGCTGGAACATTGTAAAACTCATTGGTTGCATTTTGCCAGATAGTTCCCCCGTCAGTAGAGTAGACAATCTGACCAAAATCATGGAATGGACCACTTGATCCGTTATATCCTTCACCAATTAATTTATAATCAACTGTAAATTGTAGGTTTTCCAGACAAGCCGCATCCACCGTAGTAAAAACAATGGTGAACTCCGAACCGGCGGGAGCGTCTTCGTATCTGTATTGGATGTCTCCTGTAGTTCCACAACCAGCATCTGGTCCACCTTTTGAAATATACACCGCATTGGAACCTGCAGCCGAAGGACCATTTCCAGCACAAGTATTAATAATCCATTGATTTGTCGTCGAATTTCCTGTTGTACTCCAAACGTTTGTTGGTCCCTCAAAGTCTTCATTTAAGATCTCTACAGTTTGGTTGAAACCAATTATTGGGAAGCAAGCAAGAAGAAGAAAAGGTAAAAAATGCCTCATAATTAGTCCTCAATAATGGTATAGTTTTCAGGTTGCTTCAAGATGAGTTTTCTCTTCTTTTTCGGCATCTGATTCAATTCTGAACGCTTGATTTGTTTCGGATAATTCTCCAATTTCCTCACATTCTTTTTTTGAATGGGTTTAATGGGGTTTCCTTCATTATTGATAACCACAACTTTCGTGGGTTCAGCCATTTTGGATTGACCAAAGACTAGTGGTATGAAGAGCATTAGAGAGAAAGTAAGAATAAACTTCATAAAATCAGATTTTTTCTAACTGTATATCAAATTGAATACCAATATAGTAATAATGTGTTATTGAGGCAATGAGAAGGGGGAGGTTTAATGGTGTAGGGTGGAGTGGTGAAGGTTAGAGTGCGTTTGAGTGTGAGTGTGCGGCCGCATTGATGGAGCGATCCTGATAGCTATCGATAGGAATGGATGTCGAAAGCGTGTCGAAGGGTTTTTGGTTTTAGCAGATATAGTGGTGAATGGTGGAGAGGTAGAATGGTCAATCAGTGTGTTTTTTAAACGCAAAGACGCAAAGGAGACGCAAGGTTCGCAGGGTATTTGGGTGAATGGAAAATGGTGGAGAGGTGAGGGAGTGAATTGTAACGAGGCAGCGTATTATCTATTTCTGTTGATCTGCTACTTTAATCGCTTCTTCTTTGCTAACAGTTTTACCGTCAACTTCACCGAAGATTGTTGGGTTTTCAACTCCCATGGATTTCACTCTTTCAAGTGCTTCTTGAGCTGCTTCCAATGTTTTGTAGTTCTTTGTATAGTAAGCTGTTGCTCCACCTTCTTTGGATTCATTTTGTACGTTTCCGATTGCTTGGTACAATTCGATTACCTCTGTTGGCAAGTTTCCTTGGAATTCACCTAGAAGAACTTTGTAGCGAACTTCTTTCTTGTCTTCGTTTCTTGGTTCAACAAAGTTTTTCTTTTCATCTTCTTCATTGTAAGCATCTGAAACGTTTGCTCCAATCTCGATCAGTGTTTTTCTTTCACCTTCATCATAGGCAACTACAAATGCATTCGCGTAACCCATTGTAATGAGGTCTACTTTATAAGCTGTGGCTTCTTCCATTGTTTTAAAGGCTCCAGCATAGTATCTGGTATAACCATCTTTACCTTTAGCGTAAACAACATCTTTCAAGTTGTTAAATCGTCCATCTTCAACTTTTTTCTTGAATGCACCAATTTGGATACGGTATACTTTTCCTTGAGTATTATCAACTTTATTATCGCTATTGTTGGCAATCTTATTGATTTGTTCATCAGTCAATAAGTTGATATTATCGGAAGTTTCTCTCGTTGATCCAATTCCAACTACATTGATTCCTTTCTTCTCAAAATCCTGTTTTGCTGCTGTCGCATCTTCTGCTGAAGTAAAGCCTCCTATACCGTAATAAGTCGTGTCACCTTTTTGGATTGAAACAAAGTTTTCATAACCCACATATTGATGAATAATTGCGGATGAATCTGTCGACTTTTCTTTGTCTAGGATCACAACATATTCTTTTTCATCTGATTTTGGTGGTGGTTTTTTACCTCCTCTAGGGTAACCAGGAACAAAGAATTGCTCTTCCACCAAATCGTAGAATACAAACTGATCTGTCGTATCGAAAAGAATCACATTTCGATTATTTAAGACTTCTTCAGGAATTGTTATACCGTAAATATTGACTTCTGCGCCTTCTGCAGTTTCCGGTTCTTCATCAATATAATCTGGAACAAGGTCGCCATCAGAATCTAGAGGACAACCAAATTCATCTACCGAAGCCTCAAGTGGTGTGTAGGCACATTTGTCAAACGGATCCATTACACCATCATTATCATAATCCGTGGAATCAGCTAAATAAGGATCATCGATCAAGAAGTTTTCTTCATCAGTTTTTCCTCCACCTTTCTTGAATACAAGATCATAGCTCAAGCCAAAAGAAGTCCAAAGGAAATTGTCCATCATTTTATTTCCTTTTCGCATGCCTTCGCCTTTGTGAGAGACATTGTCGATTAAGTCTGTAAAGGTAAAATGATAGGTGCAGGCCAATCTAGCGGCAAAGCGTTTACCCATTTTAAAATTCAGTCCAAGGGTAACTGGAATAGACCAACTTTGAATTTTATACAAACCAAAACCATCTAAATCCAATTCTCTCAAATCAGTCTCATAGCTATGGTCGCGTTCAATAATTTCTGCTGAAGTTGCATTTGGAGCATTTTCCGCAATGTTTCGAATTGATCCATCACTCCAATAATGATAATCATACCATTTATTGCTCATGTCACTTTTCGAGTTAAACTCAAATGAGGTGACACCGATTCCGATTGTTGGACTAAAATATCTTTTCAATTTTTCGCCGACTAATGGAAAGAAATTATAGTGCAATTGCACGCCTCCCATTCGGATTCTAGACTGAAAATTCAAATTTCGAACGGGGGTCCATTCGTTTACTGTAATCTTATTAAACTGACCAAAAACTTCAAGGTGAAGCGCATTGTTCAGTGGTGCAGAAGCAAAAATCTTCACTCCAAAATTACCTGTGAAGGGGCTATAGCCTTTGAGGCCGTTTTGAACATCACCAAAGAAAGATAAAACTCCTAATTCTACCCCAATCGTTGGCTTGAAGACACGTTCAAGGGTGTCATTTTTTATATCGTGCTTCTTTTTAGTTTTCGTAGAATCTTTCTCTGCATACATACCAAATGAGGCTGTAGCAAAGGCGAAGAAAAATGCTAATATGGTAAGCTTTTTAGTCAAGTTATTCGTAACGTATCTTATAAAAATAAAGCCATTTTGTCAAAAAAGCAAAATTATTTAACCCAATCCTGATTGGATAACATTAAAGCTTCTTGTACGGTGATTCGCTTGTTTTTGTTATATGCAGTAACAAATGGTTTTGGCAAATTCGTACTTTTTCTCAATTGTTCCCTTCTGTCTCTTGCGAATTGGTATTCCGGATAATTTTCAATGATGTATTTCTGCCATCCCTCGTGCTCTTCAACGGAAAAGTCTTGATTGAATTTGTGAACTCGCTGAAAATAAGCTTTACCCACGACTTTATGAGCCGCCATGATTTGAACTTTATAAGTGACGTCCGTTATACTTGGGGTAGTGTCCTTGATTTCAGGGAGTTTTTGTTCAAGCCCGTATTTATCGGTTGTAGGAATGTAGTATTCAACCGACTTGTTGTCTACAATCATATATTCCGCCCAAAAGAACCCATCTATGTCATAGATTTTTGCATTCGGGTCCACCTGCTTCAAGATGTATTTGATTTTGATTTTCTCGCCAAGAGTCGGTAGTTCCAACCAAGTGAAGATCATTTGACCTTTTTCTTGTTCCAATTTTTCTATGGCATCACTACTCTCGATGATTTTAGCTACGAAACCATCAGGTATATTCTCTTTAACTCCGCCGAATCCGTAAAGTGCACCTGGGTCAATTTCCAATTCAACTTCGTAGTCGCCTGCTTCAGTTCGCTTAATTTCTCTTTGACAATTGAGATGGGGTGTTTTTTCTGGGTAAACGTGGATTACTTTTTCTGGAAGATGAATGGTTTTTCTAGTGCCATCCATATAGCTAAACTCCCCATCAATGACTTGATTTCCGTATTTAATGCCACGAATTTCGAATGAAACCTTGATTACGGGTTCCAAGGGGAGGTTATCCCAACGGAAGATTAAATTACCTTCTTCTTTATCTGGGACAGCACCACCTGCATCGAGAATTGTAGCTTCAATTCCCTTAGCTTTGTTGAAGCCAAGAACTAGTCGACCTGCTCCAACAATGCTCCCTTTGTCAATTGTTAAAGTGATGGTTTTGGTTTCATTGATGTTGACTCCTACTACGGGACCGTACTCAAATGTAATGGAATCTTGAGTCGCTAAAAGCGATAAAAGAAGTACCCCGACAACATTGAGTCCTATCAAGTAAGATTTCACCATTGTACAAATGTATCAAAATCGCCCAAGACCCCCTTATCGCAAGTGAAAAGTATTTAACAATTCACTTTTAATATGAACAATTGATTAAATCCTGTTTATGAAGAAGTTAACTAGAAGTTTGGTTTCAACTCATGATCTTTGTAGAATTCATCGATAAATTCTATGGCTTCTGATGTAGAGTCTGTCACCAAGAATAAATCCATGTCTTCCGGTGAAATATTCTTCTCCTTCTCCAGCATGGTTTCTTTGATCCAGTCTACAAGACCACTCCAATATTTAGTCCCCATTAAGATTACGGGCTTTCTATTGATTTTATCCGTTTGAATCAAGGTTAGTGTTTCGAACAACTCATCCATGGTTCCAAATCCACCAGGAAGTGCTATGAATCCCTGAGAATATTTTACGAAAACCACTTTTCTTACGAAGAAGTAATCGAAATGCAAACATTTATCTTGATCGATGAAAGGGTTATAATGTTGTTCGAAAGGTAAGTCGATATTCAAACCAACTGAAGTTCCATTTCCTTCCATGGCGCCTTTGTTACCAGCTTCCATGATTCCAGGTCCTCCTCCAGTGATCACTCCGTAACCATGTTCGGCTAGTTTTTTACTGATCCTCACACCCATTTCGTAGTATTCGTGATCTGGGTTGGTTCTAGCAGATCCAAATACCGAGATACACGGGCCTAGAAGTGCCATTTTTTCATATCCTTCTACAAATTCTGCCATAATTTTAAATATGGCCCAACTATCATTTGTTTTTATATCATTCCAATCTTTTTGTCTCATAGTCAATTAATTTAGTTCGTCAATTAAATATTTAGCCGTTATACTTTTTTTGTTTTTAATAAAGTCGGAAGGTTTTCCTTGGGCGATAATTTCACCTCCCTTTCTACCACCATCGGGTCCAATATCAATGATATAATCGGCTACTTTAATGATATCCATATTGTGTTCGATGATTAATACCGTATTTCCTTCATCTACGAGTCTGTCGATGACTTCATTCAATAATCGAATGTCTTCAAAGTGTAATCCGGTTGATGGTTCGTCAAGAATGTAAAAGGTTTTTCCTGTTGATTTCTTTGACAATTCAGTGGCCAGCTTGATTCTTTGAGCTTCTCCTCCTGACAGCGTAGTAGAGGGTTGACCGATTTTAACATAACCGAGTCCTACCGAGTTTAACGTTTTTAAAATGCGATTTATTTTGGGGATACCTTCAAAAAAGTGCTGTGCTTGCTCAATGGTCATCTCCAAAACATCTGAAATCGACTTGCCTTTATAGCGGACTTCCAGTGTTTCTCGATTGTATCTTTTTCCATTACACGTTTCGCATTCGACCATGACATCAGGCAAGAAATTCATTTCAATTACTTTTACGCCTGCACCTCTGCAAGTTTCACATCTTCCTCCTTTAACATTAAAAGAAAATCGACCGGGTTTATAACCTCGAATTTGAGCCTCTGGAAGGTTTGAGAAAAGTTCACGAATATGCGTAAACATCCCAACATAGGTCGCCGGGTTTGATCTTGGTGTTCGACCAATCGGAGACTGATCAATTTCGATAACTTTATCGATATGATCCAATCCCTTAATGGATTTGTAGGGTAAAGGCTTCTTAACCCCATTATAAAAATGCTTGTTTAAAATAGGGTAGAGGGTCTGAGTGATCAAAGATGATTTTCCCGAACCGGAAACACCTGTCACACATACTTTGATGCCTAATGGAATTTTTAGATTGACATTCTTCAAATTATGTCCACTAGCTCCTTTGAGTTCAAGAAAATTCCCATTGCCTTTTCTCGGGTTTTTTGGAATTTCAATTTTTTTCGTTCCGTTTAGGTATTGAGCTGTGAGTGTATCGTGAGTCAACAAAGCCGGAACATCCGAAGCGGAAACGATCTCACCTCCATGTCGGCCTGCTCTTGGACCTATGTCGATAACAAAATCTGCAGATTCAATCATTTCTTTGTCGTGCTCAACAACGATCACAGAATTTCCTGTATCTCTTAGTTTGGTGAGTGAATTGATCAGTCTGGTATTGTCTCTTTGATGCAAGCCAATACTCGGTTCGTCCAAAATATAAAGGACATTCATGAGTTCAGAGCCGATTTGAGTCGCCAAACGAATCCTCTGAGCTTCTCCGCCGGATAATGATTTCGATGGACGGTCAATTGTTAAATAATCCAGTCCAACATCTAAAATGAATCGAATTCTATCCGATATTTCCTTAATGATTTCAGTTCCGATTAAAAGTTCTTTTTCTCCTAAGTCGGTCTTGAGTTTTTCCACGAATTCAGCTAGATCGCTAAAATCCATTGCGGCTAACTCAGCTATATTTTTATCTATAATTTTAAAGTTTAGAGCCTCTTCTTTTAGGCGTTTTCCTTCACATTTCGAGCAAGGAATTTTATTCATGAAACTAGTCGCCCACCTTTTGATGGGGCCTTTCGGGTTTTCGTCTAATTGTCGCTGAATCAGTTGTCCAATCCCCTCCAGTTTGATACTTTGTAAATGACCTTCCTCGTCTTTGATCATTTCTTCGGTTCCATTGATGATTTTTGAAATGAGATCTTCTTCAATGTCTTTGATGGGCGTGTCAAGTTGATGCCCATAATGATTCAAAATCAGCTCGATTTTTTCATTCAGATATTTGGATTTCAGATCAGCCAGTGGTTTTATACCTCCCTTTTTGATTGAAACTTTTGGATCCGGAATGAGTTTTTTAATCTCAATTTCATTGACTTCTCCAAGGCCATTACAAGTTTTACAAGCCCCATAAGGAGAGTTGAAGGAAAACAAATTTGGTTCTGGTTCGGGGTAAGAAATACCTGAGCTGGGACACATTAGGGCTCTTGAAAAATGTTTTTCAGAATCATCGTCATAATCCAGCACGATCATGGATTTATTCCCGAATTTCATGGCAGTCGTCACGCTCTCATAGATTCGCTGCCGGTGTTCTTTTTTAACTTGAATACGGTCAATAACAATTTCGATATCGTGAATTTTGTATCGATCCAATTTCATTCCGGGCTTAATGTCTAAGATCTTTTTATCGGCCCTAACTTTTGCAAATCCAAGCTTTTGAATTTGCTCAAATAGTTCTCTATAATGTCCTTTTCGACCTCGGATTCTAGGAGCTAGAATGATGATTTTCTTGCCATCAAATTGTTTCAGAATAAGGTCTACGATTTGTTCGTCCGAGTATTTCACCATTTTTTCTCCAGTAACTGAAGAATAGGCGGTTGCAGTTCGAGCATAAAGTAAGCGAAGGAAATCATAAATCTCTGTGATGGTTCCAACGGTTGATCTTGGGCTTCTATTTACGGTTTTTTGTTCAATCGAAATTACGGGAGATAATCCGGTGATTTTATCGACATCTGGTCGTTCTAGTCCGCCTAAAAACTGGCGGGCATAGCTCGAGAAAGTTTCAATAAAACGCCTTTGACCTTCGGCATAAATTGTGTCAAAAGCCAATGAAGATTTCCCGGATCCACTTAAACCAGTTATGACAACTAGTTGGTTTCTGGGAATACTTACATTGATATCTTTAAGGTTGTGTTCTCTTGCTCCGTAAATATTTATTTCCTTCTCTTCTGTCAATCTACTTGGGTATTTTTATTTGATATGGATTTTTCCCTTTAGGTAATTTAGAGCTTCGGATCCAAGGGTTCAGTAGTTTGATCGTTTTATAATTCGTGCCATGTTCAATGGCAAAACTTTTTAGGTTGTCTATACTCTCGCTAACTTCAATTGTTTTTGTTTCTGGAGTATCATAATATTCATTATCCTCAATGAAGAAACCGTATTTTTCTGGATTCTCCATGATGAGTTTTACGGCTAACATTCGAAAAACATATCTGGAAGTTTCAGGATTTAAGTAGAGATCAAAATACGAGTTCACGCCTTGATCTTCTAGGGCTTCAGATATTCCACCTTGACCTCGATTGTAGGCTGCAGAGGCCAAAATCCAATCATTGTAAATGCGGTGGAGACGTTTTAGGAATTGACTTGCAGCTCGAGTAGATTTTTCTAGATGATATCTTTCATCAACGAATTTATTGATTTCAAGATCATAGTTCTTTCCAGTAGTTCGCATGAATTGCCAAACCCCTGCCGCGCCAGCTGGAGAGATCACATTACCTAGTCCACTTTCAATAACCGCTAAATATTTAAAATCATCTGGAAGACCGTTTTCTTTAAGAATGGGTTCTATCACCTCAAAGTATTTTTTTGATCTTTTCAGAAATAGAATGGTGGCACTGTGTCTGTACATATTGACTACAATCTCCTTGTCTAATCTTTCCTTGAAGTCAATATCGTCTTGAGGGATTTCTTGTCCGGCAAAAGTGATTTTTTCGGGGATTGGTGGACAAGATACTTTTTGAACCATTATTTCTTCTGATTTCTCAGTTTGCTGCTTTTGTGGTTCTTCTTTTGTGACTTGTTTTCCTTCTTTTGAGGAAGATGCGTTATACGTGTTGGTTGCATAAATTGATAAGGCGGCTGTTATCAAAATTGCAATCAGGATACTATATTTTTTCATTTCTTTCTACTTCTACTTGTTGCTTAATTCGATAGAAGTATAAAATTAAGATAATTGGGTAAAGAATGAATAAAA
>JAUICI010000073.1 GCA_030427935.1 Bacteroidia bacterium
CATTGACCGAGTTGGTGGTTTAATCAAGGAGGAAGGCTTTTCTTTAGAGGAAATCAGAGAATTATTCTTGACTAAAGATGGTAATGAGCTGAATGCTCCAAATATGTTGTCATTTGATGAAGTCAATGAAAAAATTTGGGATGTGCCTGCGGAAGTATTTATTCCTTGTGCGGCTTCTCGACTAATTACTAGACAACAAGTAGAAAGAATGATTGCAGCTGGGATGGAAGTGATTTCCGCCGGTGCAAACGTTCCTTTTGCGGATCCGGAAATTTTCTTCGGAGCGATTGCGGATTACGCAGATGACAATTTATCCGTGATTCCGGACTTCATTTCCAATTGTGGAATGGCTAGAGTATTTGCTTACTTAATGAGTAGTGACCTAGACAAACTTGAAGATCGTGCAATTTTTGAAGACACATCAAATATTATTAGAAATGCATTGAAGGCTAGTCACGCAAAAAATAGTTCGAAAACTAAGATTGCTAAAACTTCCTTCGAAATTGCTCTAAATCAACTCGTTTAAAAAAGTACCAAATTAAAATTACACGAATATGAACTGGGAAATCTTAATGGTCGTAATCTTCATCTTAGGTTATGCTGCCATTGCACTTGAACACAACATTCACATTGATAAAGCTGCTTCATCACTATTGATCGGTATGCTTTGTTGGGCTATTTACGCTTTGTTTCCTGCAGAATTACTGCAAATTGATGAATCTAAACCTGTCACGGAACTCGTCCAGGACCATGAAATATGGCAGCGGAATGAGAATCTCGGAAAAGAAATGAAGCATTTCATTGAAGAGCATAAAGTTAAACATATTGAAGGAAATATTGGAGAGGAAGATCTATACTCAGACGGAAGAGTTCATCAACTTGAAGTACATGAGCACGATGTAGAAATACCGGCAGAAGAAACCCATCATTTTGTGCGAGAATATGTCGAACATGGATTGATGCATCATTTATTTGAAATTGCTTCCATCCTATTCTTCTTACTCGGTGCCATGACTATTGTGGAACTAGTGGATGCACACGAAGGATTTGCCGTCATCACGGATAAAATTAAAACAACGAACAAAGTAAAATTGCTTTGGGTAATTTCAATCTTAACCTTCTTTTTCTCAGCGGCTTTGGATAACTTAACCACATCCATTGTGATGATTAGTTTACTAAGAAAATTAATCAAAGATCAGGGAACCCGCTGGTTCTTTGCTGGATTTGTCATTATTGCAGCAAATGCTGGAGGTGCTTGGTCGCCTATTGGAGACGTTACCACCACGATGTTATGGATTAAAGGTCAGTTGCCAGATACGATTACTATTGTACAAGACCTGATCATCCCTTCTATGGTTTCCTTGTTGGTTCCATTGATCATCATGACTTTCTTGATGAAGGGAGAAGTAGAAAGACCTATTCAACAGCATGGAGCAGAACATTATTTGAATCCAACAACTCCTTTAGAAAGAAACTTTATCTTCTTTTTAGGATTGGCTGGACTTTTATTTGTTCCTGTTTTCAAAACTGCCACACACCTCCCTCCATTTATGGGGATGATGCTTTCTTTAGGTGTGATTTGGACAGCAACCGAAATTATGCATAGATCCAAAAATAGAGAGGAAAGAAAAAGCCTTTCTGTGATTGGAGTTTTGACCAAAATTGACACCGCATCTGTTTTGTTTTTCTTAGGAATCTTATTAGCTGTAGCTTCCCTACAAGAAATTGGAACTCTAGTGAAAGTTGCAGGATTCTTAGATTCGAGCATGGGTGGAAATATTTATCTAATTGATGTATCTATTGGATTACTTTCCGCTATAGTCGATAACGTTCCACTTGTAGCAGCTGCTCAGGGAATGTACCCAATTGCTGAAATGGGAGACTTCGCAGCAAACGGTTCTTTCTGGTTATTCCTTGCCTACTGTGCGGGAACTGGAGGTTCTGCTTTGATCATCGGATCAGCTGCTGGAGTTGCAGTTATGGGACTTGAAAAGATTAGCTTCGGGTGGTATCTGAAGAAAATTAGTTTATTGGCCGTTGCAGGTTATCTTGCAGGAGCCGCTACCTATTATCTGATGTACTCCTGATAATAAATTGATAAAAAGAGCGTATAATAAATAAAAACCATTATGAATATCTTATTTCTATTACAAGAAGCTTCCGCTGCCGCATCCGAAGCAGGTGGAGACAGCAAAGACGGAATTGAAGAAGTAACTAGAGACATCCCGATTTGGGAACTTGTTCAGCAAGGTGGGTGGTATATCATGATCCCTCTTGGATTATTATCATTACTCACTGTGTATATTTTCGTGGAACGATTTCTTCAAATCCGAAAAGCTCAACAAGGAGAAAAAGATTTCATGAATAGGATCAAAGATTATTTGCACGATGGAAAGATTGATGCGGCTCTAGACCTTTGTCAGCAAACAGACAACCCAGCAGCTAGAATGATCGAAAAAGGAATTTCCCGAATTGGAAAACCTGTAAAAGATATCGCTGCAGGAATTGAAAATGTTGGTAAACTCGAAGTTTACAAACTTGAAAGAAAACTTTCTTTTTTGGCGACTGCTTCAGGTGCTGCACCTATGCTTGGTTTCTTAGGAACCACCATCGGTATGGTACAGGTTTTCCACGAAATGAAATTCCAAACAACCATTCAATTGAATGTGATTGCCCCTGGTATCATGCAAGCAATGGTAACTACCGTTGCTGGTTTGATCGTAGGTATTATGGCTTATGTGGCTTACAATTATTTGGTAGCCAAGGTAGGAAAAGTAATCTACCAAATGGAGAATGCGAGTATTGAATTCTTAGACCTTCTTCACGAGCCAGGAAAATAATTATGGATATCAGACGAAATACCAAAATTCAAGCTGAAGGTGGGATGTCTTCCATGACCGACCTTGTGTTCTTGATGCTGATCTTTTTCATCATCATGAGTACCATGAGTAGACAAACCTTACCTGTAGATCTTCCGAGCGCGGACACCCCTGTGAAACCGTCGAATGCAAATTCTCCTGTTGAAATTGGTATTACCGTAGATGGACAATACTTTTTTGACGCAGATCAAACTAAGTATTATGACTTGGAACAATTGAAAAAGGTTCTCCCTGGAATGATGGATGAGAAAAAAGAAAAGAACTTGAAGATCTCTGGTGACAAAAATACAAATTACGAATCTGTTCTTCAGCTAATTGCTTTAGCTAAAGCAAATGAGTGGAAACCAGTTCTAACCTATAAAATGGATTAGTGAACTCTTACTAATCAAAAGTGTACAGAATGTTAACCCCCCCTAAAAAGGAAACTATTTAGCAGTCTAACAACGTAAAAAAGAGCAAGATGGAACACAATATTCAAGAAGATAGAAGAAAAGCATTCATAGCAGCATTCTTATTTTTGCTATTGCTGCTCCTGGTATTCTTTTTAGTTAGCCTGAAAGAACCAGATCCACCTTTAGTTGAAAAAGAGGTTGAAGTTGAATTGGATATTCCAGCTGGAGGTTCTTCCGGGGGTAGTTCAAAAGCTCAAAATGATACCAAGAAAGTGGTTTCCGCTGAAAACCTTGCAGTACAAAATGAAAGTGACGTAAAGGTTGTCAAAGGACAAGGAGACGACAAAAACACCAACCAAAATAACAATGCCCAAAATGATTGGATGAATATGGGTAATAATGGTGGACAAAATGGTGGTAACGACGGAGGCGATGATTGGGGATCCGGTGGTGGGCACGGAGGTGACATTGGACCTGGTGGAGGAAACTCAGAATCCCGAATTCGTTATGGAAATCCAACCGACTGTATAGGAAATTTCAATGAAGAGGGTAAAGTTTATTTGATCATCTGGGTAAATGCCAATGGGAAAATTATCCGAGCACAAAATAATGCGGCAAAATCAACTACAGGATCTCAAAATTTGATTTCAATGGCCATTGATGCTGTAAAAAACTGTGTTTATTACGAAAAAAGACCCGGAACTCCTGATCAAAAAATCGTTTTGGCTAAACCGGTTACCTTTAGAAAACGATAAAATATTTTCGTAAATTTTTGCGTTGTAACTTTTGAACCCCTTAATCATTATGATTAAGAAAGACTTACTTATATGCGCACAATAATTGGTATTTTATTCATTCTCATCTTTCTGAGTCCACTAAGAGCACAGGATACCACTCAGCATTATACTTTAAAGTTTACCAATTCCAATATCAAGATCTTATCCGATGCCTATTTGCATTATGGCTCTAATTTTAATGATATTCTTTTTGCTTTTCAATACGATTCTACCCTCTTCAATGAGCGCTATAATGACACATGCTACATCCAAACAACATTAAGAAAGGAGTTTTATCGAACAGCCAATGATACGGGCTACTATGAATCCAATTTTGGACATCCCAGTGCTAGTATTCGCAAAATCAACGTAAAGGAAAAAAAGTTCTGGGCCTTGGATTTAACTAATCTACATGATGGTTATTTCAAAAACTATAAAGACATGTACGGATTTGATCTTGATACTCGTGACGAGTTTAGTTTGCTCGTTTTCCCAAGTATGCAAAGCAAAAAGCTTCTCAAAAACTGGGTTAAAGAACATGAAATGGGAGATCACCGAATTTACTACAACAGTAAGACCAATAAATTTGAATTAGAAATTAAAACAAAGAATGATTTTAAGCGCTTCACCTTCTTTCCCTATTACAAAGAAATGGAGAAGATGACGGAGCCAGAGATAGCCGACCTCTACTATCTTAAATTCAAAAATTACGCGAAAAAACTCTACAAAAGAGAAAATAAATTCAATAAGAATCTGGTTAAGAAAATCGCAAAGATTCAAAGGGACCGAGAGAAGTTACTTCGAAATAAATGGGAAGTTTTTAAAGGACTCTACATGTCAGAAGAAGAAAAGAAAATGACGCCCGATCAATGGTTGGATTACTATAATTTAGTCGTTCAGGATGAATTTAAAGCGGTCATGAACAGTGAACCTAAAAAAGGACTCATTGATCGCTATTTAAGAGAAATCGGTGATCGCATGAGTAAAATGGATCTGGCAGACCCGAATCGTATGGTTCATGTAAAGGCAAATGACAAGTTGATTTTGATTGATCACATGGTCATGGTCAATACCACACAAATGTATTTTTGCACCGTTCAAAACGGCAGTCAGAACCACTTTAGACTCAACTTGAATACTGGAGATGAGTATGCCTTTTTAATTAAAACCGTGCATGGTGAATACGGTATTGTAAGCAAAACAATCGACACAGAAGAAGTTCAAGTACTTGAATTTAAACTCATTCCAGAGGACCTTGTTTCCATTGGAATGTTCAGTAAAAAAGCAGGACTGTAACTTTTTATATCCTCCGGTATTAAGAGGATAAAAAGTATTAGTTTTGATAGCATCCTTAAATAGAACTTACAGCAAAACTGAAAACTTGATTGAACAAGAAGCTATAGAGATCAATCTTGCAAAAAGTGACCCGGCAAAATTCGCCCCACTTTATGAAAGATATTTTCTTCAAATCTTCAAATACATTTTCAAAAGAGTTGAATCAGAGGACCATGCGAACGATATTTGTCAGCAGACCTTCATAAAAGCGATGACCAAAATCGGTTCCTATCAGCATAAAGGACTTCCTTTCTCTTCTTGGTTGTATCGAATCGCTCAAAATGAAATCAATCAGTTTTACAGAAGCAAGAAACGCGCAAGAGTCGTTGAAGTCAATGATTCAGACCTACCCGAATTATTTGAAGAGATTGAGGTAGATGTTAGAGAAGAACAAAGACAGATTTTAATAAAGGCCATTGAGCAATTAAAACCTGAAGAAATCACATTGATCGAAATGAAATATTTCGAGAAAAGATCAGGACAAGAAATCGCCGAAATACTTGACTTGAGCCTATCCAATGTGAAAGTGAAACTTCACCGAACCGTGAAGAAAATCAAACTATTAATAAACGAATCATGACCAATATAAAATTTGAACGAAATAGAAAGACCCCTTCAGATCAGGACATCCTGAAGAAGAAAGACTTCGATTCTGTATTGAAACAATACAATTCCGGAGTTGAACCAACGAAGTGGTTGAATTCAGCTAAGCTATGGGGTGGAATTATCGCTACAGCTTGCTTGGCTGGTCTGGGAATCTTTTTCATGATGGAAACTGCTGATACTGAAAATTCAGAGAACTCGGTTAAACAAGAAAAAACTGAAATCACACAAGAGCAATTTGATCAGGAATTAAGAGCATCCTACGAATCCAATCAAGAGTACTTTTCTTTTGATCCAGGAAAAGACACCTTGCTGATCACTTCAAATGGAAGTGTGATCAATATTCCCGCTTATGCTTTTGATACGGAATGTAAAAAAGTAAAACTAGTGGTCAATGAGATTGATGATCCTGTTAAAATGTTCCAATCAAAAATCGACATGGGATATGATTCTGCTGGGACCAAATACCATTTCGAATCGGCTGGAATGATTGAAATTGATGCCTTTGATGATCAACAAAAAATCAATCTAGCCCCTGGAAAAGAGGTAAGCATTGCATTGGTAACTTCATCTATAGAGCCAACTTATAATTTGTACGAAAAAACAAAAGGTAATTGGGACTATTTAGGCGACGCCAATACCATTTTCCAACCAGAGAAAATCTCGGAAACCAGTGAGATCAATGAAAATATTGTAGAAAACAACCAATTGGCTGTCGTCAATCAGGAAAAGGTGAAAGTTGGTAAAGTAAACCCTTCCTTCCCTACTTTCGATGTTGATATCAGTGGAAATGAAGAATTGAAAGCCTATAAGGGAATTGTTTTTCAAGTAGATCCCTCAGAAGATGACTTTTTAGAGGATTATTATCTCGTGGCTTGGGAAAAAATTAAATTGGAAAAAGTAGAGAAAAATTATTTCATCCATTTAACTCGAGGGAATAGTAAACACAGGTTTAAAGTAAATCCTGTATTGAACCAAAAAGATTACGCTCAATATTTGAAAAATAATAAAAGTAAAAGTTCTTATTACGATCAAATGAGCCAAAAGAAAAAGGAGTATCAGCAAAAATTCGTAGATCAAAATTTCATGTTCAACTACGATCAAGCGGATGCATCTTACACGGTTTCCAGTTTGATTAATGAAGAGGTTCAATACCGGATCAACAATAAAAACAGAAGGATATTCAATGTTCGTTCGCTTGGTACTATAAATTGCGACCATATCTTGCCAGAGGATCTTAAAGAAAAGGTGGCCTTGGCTCAATTCAACGTAAAGCATGATGGGGAAAACTTGGTGCCAGACCTTACTTATGTTGTAATTCCTGGAGTGAACACGCTTTTCACCTTCAAAGGAGACGGAGCTAAATATTATGCTAAAAATGGAGAAACAAAAACATGGGTCGTTGAAAAAGGACGCATTGGAATTGTTCAAGAAAAATCAGAAAGAAATTTCGAAACTGTTGCCTTCTATAATGCTAAGACAGGAGTTTCCAAGATAGAAGAATATTGCAAAAACTAGTGGTCAGTTAAAAATTGTCGCATTGGATGATTTCTGATTTCACTTCAACTTAACACTTGCCACTGAAGAAGTTCGTTTTCGTTTCAAGCCTCAGTTTCGATGCATATCGAGATTGGGGCTTATTTTTTTGATTGAATTCTTTTTAAAGGAAAAACCAATTATCGATTAGAACAATAATAAACGAAAGCCGGAGGTACATTGATTGGGGTAAAGGCAATATTCATATTCCTAAAATGATTTTTAAGCATCTTTTTAGCATTTAATGAATACTGGAACTGCACATACATCCCCTGATCAGCTAAAATCTTCTCTGACACCTTTAAAATCTCATCCTTGACTGTTTTCGGTATTACCGCCAAAGGTAAACTACTCAAAACAAAATCAGCATGATGATAATTGTCTTTATTCAAGTAAAACTCCGATTTCTCAGCACTATCGTGGAAAATCTTCACTCTTGGATCTTTGATCTTCGTCGAAAGTGAATCGTAAAACACTTCATTTAATTCGAAGACATACAAACGAGATCCAGGACTCATTTTTTTAATGATTTCCTCTGTAAAGACACCCGTACCAGGCCCATACTCCACAATTACCAAATCTTTTGAAAAGTCTATTTTTGCGAGCATTTTTTTTCTTAAAAACCTAGAACTAGGAGCTACGGCTCCCACCACTTTTTTTTCCTGCATGTAGGTTTTAAAAAACTTTGGGCTTGATGGCTTCGACATATTATTTCTGTAAGCTAAGTTGTCCTTTATTGATTAAGCCAATCGCTTTTCCCTTCAACTTTTTACCAAGCAAAGGTGAATTTTGAGATAAGCTCAAATTAGATTCTTTTGTGTATTCCCATTCCATTTCAGGAGCGAAGAAAGTCAAATTCGCTTCTACTCCAACTTTGATTTCGGGGATATCTAAACCAAGAATGTTTCTTGGATTTGTAGTAAAACTATTAATTATCTGATCCAGTTCTTTTGATCCGAATACTTCAATAATATTCGAAAAGAAAGATTGAATACCAATAATTCCAAAATCAGCTAGATCAAATTCCAAATCTTTTGACTCTTTATCCTGCGGATTATGATCCGAACAAATACAATCAATGGTTCCATTCAAAACTGCCTTTCTCAATTGTTCCTGATCCTTCTTGGAACGCAATGGAGGAAATATTTTCAAATTTGAATCAAATCCCTGAAGATCTTCATCCGAAAACAAAAGATGATGAATGCTGACATCCGCAGTTAAATTACCACTGAATTCTTTATACGAAGCAATTTCCGAAACAGAATCGGCGGCTGAAATGGAAGTCAGATGTAAGTTTCCTTCTGTATATTTTAAAAGATCGATATCTCTTTTCACCCGGATTACTTCAGCAATTGAAGGGATACCTTTCATGCCGGTTAAGACACTGTATTTTCCTTCATTCATCTGACCTTTTCCAGAAAGTGTTGGATCATTCGCCTGATCAAAAATTACCGAGTTGAAATTATTTGCATACAATAAAGCCCGATAAAGAATACCAGAACTCAAGGGCTTGTCATCGTTGAATGCTTTCGCTCCAGCTTGAGCCATGTCATACATTTCGGCCAATTGCTCTCCTTCTCCTCCATCTGTAACTGTTCCCTGAGGAATCACTTCAATTGGAGAAAGATTCGACTTGCCGATCAAATATTCCACCTGACCTTTAGACGAAATCGATGGAAAAGTGTTTGAAACAATTCCTACACCTGTAAAACCACCTGATTCAGCAGCTGCAAGTCCGGATTCGATATTTTCCTTGTGCTCCAATCCAGGATCACAAAAACGAGCTCTTAAATCAAACCAACCAATTGAAACATGCAGTCCGTCGCACTCTACAACTTCATCATGTTCTTCGGAAATAGAATCTTCAATGGACTGAATGACCCCATCAACAATTAAAATATCTTTGATTTGACCTTTGTATTCGGATTGGTTATCGACAATTTTGGCTTGTCTAACTAAAATTCTCATGCACTCGTTTTCAAAAATTTAATCAGAAGTATCTCTACAAGAATAAAGATCAAGCCCAAAATTAACAGAATTCTCCAGTATTCTTTCGATTTATTCAATTCAATTTTAAAATTCTCAGAACTTTCCGTGATGTCAACAAAATTTCGAATTCCAATATTCTGATTTTTTAGCTCTTCTTCGATTTCAGATTGCGAGTAAAATTCTAGGACGGATTCATCCCGATTAAAATTCAAGGCGATTTTTCCGAGAGTCTTCTTTTCTTTCTCCACATTATAGTAACCTTGACTTAATTCTTTCGATGATTCTCCTTGTCCCAAAAACAAAAGAACTTCATTCCAACGATCTTGAGTCATCGGTATGATATCAACTCCTTTCGTTTCATTTCTTAAATGAACTGCTTCCTTGGTATTTCCAGCTAATGGAAATCGATATTGAGCTTCCTCTCCTATCAATGAGAATAATGGATTATTTCTTACACTCATCTCTCCAATTCTTAGAAAAATCCCAATAAACATCGAATGCTTGGGGAAATTGGAATACGATTCGTCTAAGGGAACGGAGGACAAGTAGATTCTCCCTGGCCCCGTCATTTTACGAACAAAAAAGGAACTTCCATTTGAGAAATCGATTAAGGACACATAACCCGAAGCCCCCTGAGGATTGATTTTATAGTGCTTTTTAACCTCTGGAAGATTTACATTTCTTGGAACTCTTTTGAAAACGCGATTAAATAATAAATCTTCTGAATTCAGCTTGCTTAAGCGTCCTCCTGAAGAATCAGCATAGTTTAATTTAGGTAAATTAAATTTCTCCGTAAACTGATTGATTGTATTTAATGCGGCATTTGGCCCTGGAATTACCACAATGCTTCCTCCTGATTTATAAAATTCCATGAGATTATTACTCAATCCAGATGATATGGAATTTACATTGTTTAGGATAACCAAATCATTCTTAAATACTTCCTCTTGGCTCACAGAATTCAAGTCTTCAGAACTTACTTGATAGTAACTATCTAGTTTGTACAATTTTTCTAGATAAGCTTTTCCTCCAGTTTCCCCATTTAGGATGAGCACTTTTACATTATCTAAAATTTCGTAAGTAAAAAACAATTCATCATCATAAAAAATCTGCGCGTCTTCTACTTTTACTTTTCCTGTTCGCACCCCAATTCCTTTGGTATCTGTAAAACTAAAACTGCCGCTTACAAATGAATTCGCTGGAATATCAACATTTGATTCTCTACTATTTCCTGCCGCTTCCATGGTAACGACAACATCTGAAAGGTCCTTGTCCGAAGAATTATGGACTCTGAATTTCAATTCCATTTGGGATCTCCCTTTGCTTAATGGACTTTCAAACCATACAGAATCAATGAATACATTGGACTTTTGAACCGCATTTAATTTTAGAATACTCACGTTGACCTCTTCCCGCATTTCTTTAAAATCCGAAGTAGACTTTTGAAAATCAGACACCCAGTACATGTGAATATTGGATTGCTGGTCCACTCTTTCTTTTTTGAGTGCTTCATTTTGGAAGCTCAGTAATGAGGATAATTTTCTTGTAACTGGACTACTTTGAATTCGATAAATTTCATCAACGGCCTCCTGTTTTGTCAATAATCTTCTTTGTTCCCCAGCCATATCATTTGATATAATCTGGAATCGATCATTATTAGAATAGGAATTGACAATACTTTCCGAATATTCCTTTGCCATGTTTAAAAGATCTCCATTATCTCCAATGGCGTTCATTGAAAACGAATTGTCGATATAAATAGAAACGATATTCGTTAGTTTGATATCTTCATTCTCATCCTGTGGCACATAAGGCTTGGCAAAAGCTAAAATCAGAAAGGAAAGCGCCAATAATCTTGAAAACAAAATAAGCAAATGCTTCAATCTGGATCTTGACTTTGTTTCCTCCTTAACTTCTTTTAAAAAGGAAATATTGGAAAAATAAACTGTTTTAAACTTTCTAAAATTAAATAGATGGATGATGATCGGAATGATCAACAGTGAAAAGGCCCATAAAAATTCAGGATATGCAAATTTCATTTATTCTCTCTTCTAATCCATGGCTTCATTAGCCGCCATTTCCATCACTTTTAATTTTGCTTCTTCAATTACTTCAAGACATAGATCAATTGTAGAAAGCTTAGTTCTGAACGACAAAATTGCCACTCTTATTACAAAAATATCATTAATAATGGTTGATGAAAGAAAGACCCGACCATCCTTTAAAATTTCCTCAAGTAATTTTCGGTTCAATTCATTATTGATCTCGCTATTTTCATTAAAATTCCAATTGAAATACAAAACGGTCAACTCCGGTTTGGGTCCCATTTGAAAACCTCTTTCTTCTAAAGATTCCCATAAAAACTGAGCAAGCAACAACTTTTCATTGAGACAGGAAATAAACGGTTCGATTCCGAGCATTTTTATGGGCAACCACATGCGCATCCCTCTAAAATGCTTGGTTAACTCAGGTGAAAGATCTGCCGAATTATGGAAAGAATCCTCTTCGTAAGCATCCAACATATAATTTGCGATATAATGATTGGAATGTAGAACTGCAGAAGCATCTTTGATCAGAACCGCTCCTATTCCGTATGGGAGAAATAAACCTTTATGAGGATCGATCACCAAAGAATCAGCCATTTCAATCCCTTTTAGTTTTTCTTTTCCAGTTTCTGTCAACTGAAAAAAGCCTCCATAAGCCCCATCGATATGATACCATAAATTATATTTCTGAGCAATTTTCCCCAAGTCTTCTAAAGGATCGATGGCTCCTGTATCCGTTGTACCTGCATTTCCGATAACCAAGAATGGGATTAATCCTTTTTCAATATCTGCTTTAATCAAGGAATCCAAATGTTCAGGATTCATCCGATGATTTTGATCCAGATTAACATAACGTATGTCAAGATCCTCTAGTCCAGCAATCCGAAAAGCTTTTAACATGCAATGATGTAAATGCTTATTGACATAAACAACGGATTTTGGAATTTTATCTCCTTTGATTTGTTTTGAATCTCTGGCAGCTGTAATTCCAATTAAATTGGCAATTGAACCCCCAGAAGTCAAATTACCCACTGCTGTTTTTGGAAATCCAAATAATGCGATCATCCAGTGAATCAAATTGTTCTCGATAGCAGCAGCTCCAGGTGAAGGATAGACCATTCCGGCGTATTCATTCGAAATGGCTGCTAGATAATCTCCTAATGAAGCCAAATACACTCCTCCACCAGGTATATACCCCAGGTGTCCCCCGGAAGACGGGACCAAACCCTGATCAATCACCTGTTCCTTAAACGTTTTTAAAACGTTTTCCAAACTTGGATCAGTTTTTAAATTAAGATCCGAGACATTGGGTTCATCTTTGTTCACCCATGCTTTTTTCGTTTTTAGTTCGTCGAGATAATTGTGTGAAAAGCCATGAATTCGAGAGAAATAATTTTCAAGCTTTACTCCAGAAGGTTCCAGTTTTTCTGAAACCGATTGCAGGTCTAGTATTTGCTGACGTAAAAGTGAGTTCAATTCTGTCTGGCTTTCAATATGAAAGCCAAAAGATAAGAAAATTATGGTTGGATATAACGTTTTACGGTTTTTCCATCACTATAGACATCGATAACAATACCTTTGCTATAAGAATTTACAGGTTGTCCCAATAAATTGTAGGTTTTGACAACTTTATTATTGTCAACACCAGTGTTATCAACAGAAATCAGATCGGAGTACTCGACGAGACCATCAAAATCCACCCATTTGAGTCGATAATAATTTATTCGATTTAGTTCGAAATCCTGATCCTCCATGCTGTAGGTTAATTCACCAGAATAATTACCTGCTCCTGCAACAGTCCCTACAGATACAAATTCATAACCATTTACAGTTCTTTCAACTTCATAATGAGCGTTGTTTATCTCAGAGGACACAATCCAGGTTAGTTTATTGATTTCCTCTACATTAATTGCACTGAATTCAACCAAGGTTATACTTAGATTTACCAGTCCAGTAGGTATCACACCAAGAGTATCTATCGTTGGCGTGTCTATATCTCCGTCACCTGCTGACCATTCAGTTACTCCACATATCACAATATTATTGGAATTACCATTACTCCCATTTGCTGTTATCAGACCTGTATTTGATATGTAAACTGCTGAACCACAGGGCAATCTTAGTTTAGGTCCATTTCCTGGAAAACTCATTGTTCCCCTAACTAGAATATAAATTGGTGAGCCACAAGCAGAATAATCAGTCTGACTATTAATGGTAACAATATCTCCTTGACGAATAACAATAGTATCTCCACACCCTGGAACACCTTGTGGATCCCATGTTGTACCTACATTCCAATCACCTCCACCGGTACCATTGGAATAAATCAAACCAGCAAAAGAATAACCACTGATAAGGTTTACCAAGACAACTAGTAATAGTTTCAAATTTTTCATATCAAACGGTGAGTTCTTATGCGATAATACGAAAAAAAAAGCAAAAGGTTGTTTTTTATGCAATCTTTCGCTGAATGCCTAGAGCTGATATCTTTTCACAATCGAACCATCCGAATAATAATCAATCACAATTCCAGAATAATTCTCATCCACTACCTGACCCATCATGTTTAAAGTCTTCAGAACTTTCGCCTCAACTTTTCTATTGTCGATTGAGATGATATCGAAAACTTCTTCCTTACCATCAAAATCAACCTGTTTAAGTCTGTAGTAGTTTATTTTTCCCTCTTCGAATTTGTCATCTTCAACCTTATAACTGTTTTCTTCTGAGGAGTTCCCTACTCCATCTACAATCGTTACGAGATCAAATTGCTGACCATCAGTTGATCGATGCAATTCAAAATGGGAATTGTTGATTTCAGAAGAAGTAGTCCATTCCAAAACATTTTTGCCTTCCTCATTTGTTCCTTTGAAATCTGTTAATTCCACTGGAAGAACCACATTACAATCTACAGACCAATTAGATATCCGATATCCCGAGTAGGTGAAAATCCAGTCGGATTCAAATAATATTAAAAAATAGGTTGTAGGAGAAGTTGCTATTGCTGGAAGAGCTTGATTTATCAAACCAAAAGTGTTTCCAGAAAATCCAACTCCTGCTCCGTAAAAGTTAATCCAAGTAAAACCATCATAAGAATAGTAAAAATAGATCAAATCATATCCAGATTCCGCATTCCCAGTAATGTCAAACGAAGGAATCACCGTACTTGCCATGGTACAGGTTGTATTTATTGGACCTGAAAAATAATAGGTAAACAAATTATTTGCATAATTACCCCCACAATTGGTTGTAACAGCCGCACATCCTGGACTCCAAGACAATACACCATCAGAAGACGTCCATCCCGGATCAACTCCTGGGGTCCAACTATAGACGGTCTGAGCATTTGCTGACCATCCGAACAGAACAAGAAAAACGACTAAACTAACCAAACGCTTCATTACTCCTCCTCTTTATAGATTAATACTTTCAATCCATTCCCAAAATCCAAAAGAAAGTCCACATCTTTTTTACGGTAATAAGAAATCTTCTTTCTTATTTGAAGATCATTGTGAACATCAATATTATCAGGATTCTCAACTATTGAATAACTAGAGGTATCAGCTACTGGAGGTGTCGCTTTCTTAGACAAGCCAAACTGTTGCTGACCAAATGCGGTCATCGATAAAGAAATGACCAGAGTAAAAATAAACTTTTTCATGACAAAACTTTTTCAACTTATTTCGTATCAATTAGTTCTGTTGTAATAGACGGCGCGTTTATTAAACGACAACAAAAATAATCATTCTTTAGAAATTACAAATAAAATATTGGATTTCAAAGTTTTAAAACAAAATGTTAACAATTAGTTTGAACCCATATTTCCTTCTACCTTCTTTGTCTTTACTTTTGAAAACTAAATTTGCTGTATGAGTCCAATTCTGATACTTTCAGTTTTTCTAACCTATTTCCTCGTATTAATCGGGATTAGCTACCTGACTTCTAGAGGGGCGAATAATGAAACATTCTTTGTAGGAAACCGAAATTCGAAATGGTATCTGGTTGCCTTTGGAATGATCGGGGCTTCCTTATCTGGAGTTACTTTCATTTCTATACCTGGTACCATCATTGGCTCAAAGTTCACCTATATGCAAATGGCCATTGGTTATATTATTGGCTACGCGATAATTGCTTTTGTGCTCTTACCTATTTATTACCGAATGAACCTCACATCAATCTACACCTA
The DNA here is from genome assembly GCA_030427935.1 of Bacteroidia bacterium. Classification (GTDB taxonomy): domain Bacteria; phylum Bacteroidota; class Bacteroidia; order Flavobacteriales_D; family Crocinitomicaceae; genus JAGQYP01. The sequence goes on from JAUICI010000073.1 coordinate 15,739, forward strand.
TTTAAAGGATCGTTTTGGTGTAGCTACTTATAAAACGGGAGCAAGTTTCTTCTTGGTTAGTCGCGTCATTGGTGCGGCATTAAGACTATTCCTGGTTGCTGATATTCTGCAAGTTTTCGTATTTGATGCCTGGAACATCCCCTTTTTCGCAACAGTCAGTTTTTCTATTCTGATGATTTGGTTGTATACTTTCCGAGGTGGAATAAAGACTATTATCTGGACAGATTCCCTCCAAACCCTATTTATGTTGGCTTCCTTGCTATTTACGATTTATTTAATCTGCACCAATCTTGACATCAGTGTGGGTAGCATTTTTAAAGAAATCGATAATGCAAATCTTGGAAACTGGTTCCAGACAGAAGATGGAAATGCTAAAAATTACTGGCTGAAAGGTATTCTTGGAGGAATGTTTATTACCATTGGGATGACGGGACTTGATCAGGATATGATGCAAAAGAACCTTTCGTGCAAGAACATTGGAGAAGCTAAAAAGAACATGATGACCTTTAGTATCATTTTATTCTTTGTGAATTTGGCTTTTTTGGTCATGGGTGCTTTGTTATTCATGTATTTGTACGACAATCCTGATTCTGTTTGGAACTGGATGGAAAATGGAGGTAAAGCCGACCGTTTATTTGCCACTTTTGCTTTGGATGAAGGTTTGGGACTGGGAATAGGAATAATTTTTCTTCTTGGACTGACAGCTGCTGCCTATTCCAGCGCAGATTCGGCACTGACAGCCTTGACTACTTCCTTTTGCATTGATATCTTAAATGTGGAGAAAAAGGACGAAGCAGCTCAAAAGAAAACAAGAATGCAGGTGCATGTTATGATGAGCATTGTGCTTTTGGTTACCATATTGATATTTTCAGCAACTGCGGATCAATCGATCATTTGGAAGCTATTCGGCTGGGCAAATCTCACATATGGCCCCTTACTAGGACTCTTCTTCTTCGGTATTTTAACCAAAAAGAAGGTTTATGATGCCGCAGTTCCTTTTTTGTGCATTCTTTCCCCGGTAGTCATCTACATCATCAATGAGAATTCCAAAGCTTGGTTTGGCGGCTACCAATTCGGATTTGAACTCCTTGGGATCAATGGTTTGCTAACTTTTATTTTTCTTTGGATTTTAAGTTATGTGAAGCCTAGTAAAAATCAAGTAGCACAATCCTAAAACAACTTCTTAGGCTTTTTTTCCTCTTCAATTTTCATCCATACTTTTTTACTCATGGGAATAAACAAGGCTAATCCTATGAAGAAATAAGGAATATAAACAAGCATGAAAGAGAA
>JAUICI010000074.1 GCA_030427935.1 Bacteroidia bacterium
AAGAATCGACTTCTTCGACATTATCATCATTTCCTAAATCCGTTTTTATTGTTGATTTATTCGTTCTACGCCAATTGTCCTCCAGATCTCGATTCCCCCAATTTTTTCTAAAATCTTGCAATCCATCAGCCCTTAATTTTGCATTGTAAACCCAAAATTTTCCAGGATTGGCACCTTGAACAAAAGTGTTCTTATCTTGGAGCTCCAACAAACGTGCTTTTTCTTCTTCTTTTCGAATTCTTTCTTTTTCCTTGATATCATCGATCACACCTTCCAAGAATTTTACTCGATCGTTTTCATCCAAAGCAGCAATCATTTGAAGGCTATCCTCTAATTGCACCGTTTTTATGTTTACAACGAGTTCTGAAAGTCCATCTGCCTTGTTTTTCACACCCTCATAATTGGGGAAATCCTCCGGCATGACCTCAGCAGCAGCCGCATAATTTTCTTGAGCAGAAACGTAATCTTTATCCTCAAAATAAACGTCTCCCAATCGAATATGTGTCTTTGCCAATTGGCGGTTATTGTTAACCGAAGCTTTTACTGATTTATTCAGATAGTCGATTCCAAGATCTTTATTTCCTTCTTTAAAGGCAATATTCGAAAGGGCGAAGTAAATCTGATCCTTAAACTCCAGGTTTTTCTCATCCTTGAGCATTTTCTTTAATCCCTTTTTCAGTTTTTCTCCGGATGCTGCTCCTGAAGCTAGTGCTCTATTAATCTTTGCATAAAACTGCATTTCATAGCTTGCATTCTTCTTTAAACAGTTGGAATAATTTTCTACAGCTTTTTGAGAGTTTCCTAATTCTTGATAGATCTGTCCGAGTATATAATAAAGTCTTGCTTTTCTTTTACTATTCACCCTAAACTCAAGTGCTTTCTCAATATTTTCTACCGCTCCAGTAAGCGAATCTTTTGCAAGTGCGTAATTCGCTTTTGCAAGGTAGAAGTCGTCCATTAATTTTTTCGGAAACTGATCAGGCGCTTCTTTCTTTTCTTTTTTCGCTTCTTTCTTTGCTCTTTGTCTTGCTCTTTTGCTTCTGGATTTACTTTTCTTCTTGCCTCCGTCTTTATCTTCTTTCGCGTTTTCTTGTTGTTCGATCAGATCTTCTAGTTCTTTCAACAAAATTTTAGCTTCAGGAAATTCCCGATTAATGACATGCACTTTCGACAACCAAATTTTGGCCTCATAAGAAGATTTATCTCCTTTATAGAAATTAACTACAAATTTGAATTTGTCGGTGGCATCTTTATATTCCTGAAGCACGAAATGTGATTTTGAAATCTGCAGCCAAGTTTCGTCAATCCATTTACAATGCTCTTCTTCTTTTGCTGAAGCAGAACGATATGGATTTGGCATCGAATGTTTGGCGATCACTTTTTCGCATTTTCCGATGACGGTATCCATGTCGGCTTTAAAACCTTTGGACTCTTCTAAATTTGGAAATATTTCAATGGGTAGGATTTCCTCATAATTGTCTTTGTACTTTTCTGCGAACATATTCAAAGACTCATTATAGATCTCATTGGCATTGAATAGACCATTGTACTTCGAATTCAGATTGTGAAAAGTACGGTTCATGAACGTATTCTTTTCAGTAGAACAGGCCCATAAAACCAAAGTAATCAATGGAAAACCAACAAGAATATGTAGTCTTTTATTCAACAGAATAGTAATTATTGTAGATTGAAAACTCCGAAAGATGGATTTTATTGTATAAATCCTTCGATCTTCAGCAAGTTTATTGGCAATCTTTGATCAATTTACCTTCAATCTTCAGGGTAACGGTTGGCCAAAGAACAGATTCACCTCCTTCAGGAGCTTTGTGATTGGCTTCACAAACTTTATTCAAAGCAGCAATTGCATCCTGACCGTTCCAGTTATCTGTATTGATTTCAGCATTTAGAGAAATCGTTTCGCCATCAATAATTTGAGTAGCTTGAATTTCAAATGCAATTTCGTTCATCTTTAATTCGATTACTACATTCTCCCCTTCAACTGACTTAACCGAACCTGTAAGCATTTCAGTCGCCACCATCGTACCGAAGAAACTTTCTTTAATTTTCTTATCTCTTGCAGGGTCACCTGTATACAGGGAACTCACAGGAATTTCAAAACTAATTCCATTAAGCGCTTGCAAAGGGTCTTCTGATGCCATTGCACCTGCTACAGAGATCTCTTCGAATCTTCCATCCACTCCTTTTTTATTCGGTTCTGCAAACTTATAAGCTGTAAATCCAACCTTTATGTTTTCAGTATCAATTTTAACCGGGCAGTTTTCCGCTTGTTCTTTCTTTTCTTCCTTTTTACCTTTTTTCTCCTCTTTCTTTTCTTCAGATCCACATGAAACTAAAAATAAGGAAGTCGTAAGTAATGCTAAAAATACCTTTTTCATAATTGATTTTGTTTTATTAAACAGACGCAAATTTAAAGTAATATTCCTTTGTAACAAAGAGTCAACAAAGTATTATAAAAATATGTTCAAAAAGATATTTCCATACTTATTGATGTGGTTGACCATCACCCCTTCATTCTCCCAGATTAAAATCGATCCTGTAAGTCAAGATGATCTTAAAATATGGAGTTCAGACCAATATTATTTATTTGAATTCTATGTTCAGAACATGCAATCTGAAGAGCCCTTAAATTTCGATATAAAAAGTCATAATGAAAACACGCTTCTAAAAACTGGAATTCAAAATAAAATGATTGATTCTCTAGAATTTTCCGAAAATTTATGTGCGAATGAATCCAAGTTAATCAGGCTGTTTTTTAAGCATATCCCTGGAACTAAGAAAGTCGATAGCATACAAATTGTGATTACTCAAGACACTGTGACAACTGTTTTAAATTTCTGTTATAAAGTTGTGGAAGAGGAGGACCAACTTATAAAAATTTTTCAATCCAACTTCACCAAATACATGATTCTGGACATCGATTATGGGAGTATTAAAGAAATTGTACTTTATTCAAAAGATCGTAGTCAGTTTAAGCATATCAAAAGCAGAACAAGGCTTCTAGACCTTTCATTTCTTAGAAATGGTGCCTATATTCTAGAAATTAACAATGAGGAGTACATTATAAATAAAATGTGATCCAAATTTGAGTGGCAGAATGGTTATTTTTGATTTGTGAAAACTCAGGGTCTTTCGAAACAAGAGATATTATCCAGTAAAGAAGAGATTAAAAAACTTTTCGATAAAAAGAATATGATTAAGAAATTCCCCTTGATTATCTATTGGGGAGCGAATAATGAACCTTATCACCGAATTGTTGTATCCGTTCCTAAACGGAATTTTAAAAAAGCCGTGGATCGTAATCGGATTAAAAGGCAATTAAGAGAGATTTGGCGAAGACAAAAACCAAACCTTGGTGATCCTAAGGGTAAAAAATATGACTTGTTTATAATTTTCACTGGGAAAGAAGAGTTTGACTATAAGAAACTCGAATCCAAATTTGTCTTACTTTTGAATGAATTAAAATAATTACAATGAAATATATACTTGTTTTCTTTTCTGTCTTCCTCTTGGGCTTGCAAAAACCAAAGGCTCAAGACAACACCTTTGAGGTATTAAAAAACCTTGAAATTTTTGAGCTTATTTACAAGAATTTAGATCTTTTCTATGTGGATGCTCCAGCAACAGGTAAGTTAATCAAAGATGGAATTGACGCCATGTTAGAGAAGCTTGATCCCTACACGGTATATATTCCTGAAAGCAGAATTGAAGATTACCGATTCATGACGACTGGAGAATATGGTGGAGTTGGTGCTTTAATTCAAACCATAGATGATGGTGTGTATATTTCTGAGCCTTATGAAAATAATCCTGCACATAGTTCTGGATTGAGAGCGGGTGATAAGCTTCTTAAAATAGAAGGGAAATCAGTGGTTGGTTTATCAACTTCAGAAGTGAGCACGATGCTAAAGGGTCAAAAAGGAACCACAATTAAAGTTGAATACGAAAGAAACGGATCCGTTAAAAACACAGAAATTACAAGAGCAGAAATTAAGATTCCAGATGTGCCATATGTGGGTATGCTGGATGATGAGATTGGCTATTTGAAATTAAACTCTTTTACTCAAACCGCTTCTGCAGAAGTTGGTAAAGCCATCAAAGATCTTCAAAAACAGGGCATGAAAAAATTGATCTTCGACCTAAGAGGAAATGGTGGTGGATTGTTGGTTGAATCTGTTAAGATTGTCAATTTCTTTATTGACAATGGAATCGAAGTAGTAAGAACGAAGGGTAGAATTGAAAAGCAGAATAGAGTGTATACAACTCAATTTGAAACGATAGACAAGAACATGCCTTTGGTCGTTTTAATCGATGGGAATTCGGCATCTGCTTCAGAAATTGTTTCTGGATCATTGCAAGATTTGGATCGAGCTGTGATTGTGGGCGTTCGATCATTTGGAAAAGGACTTGTTCAACAAACTAAAGATTTGAAATACAATGCCAAATTAAAATTAACAATAGCCAAGTATTATACTCCTAGTGGAAGATGCATTCAAAAATTGGATTATTCTCACCGAAGTGATCTTGGGAATGTAGACGAGGTGCCTGATTCATTAATTCATAAGTTCAAAACCAAAAATGGTCGTGAAGTAATTGACGGTAGAGGGATTGACCCAGATATTTTCGTTGAGCTAGATGAATTTGCTGGCATTACGGCTACTTTGATTCGAAATCATTTCATCTTTAAGTATGCGACAAAGTACCGATATGAACATGAGTCGATAGCGGCTGCAAAGGATTTCAAGATCTCTGACGAGTTGTATCAGGATTTCATCAATTACTTATCAGATAAAGAATATGAATACGGAACTAGAAGTGAGAAAATTTTGGAAGACTTAAAAAAAGTTGCTGAGGATGAAAAGTACTATGAAGAAGCTCAGGCTGAATATGAAGCTTTGATGAAAAAGTTAAAGCCCTCAAAAGAAAAGGATTTAGTGAAATTTAAAGATCAAATCATTCGAATTTTAGCAAATGAGATTGTTTCAAGATATTATTTTCAAAAAGGTCGCGTAGAGGAAAATTTATTCAATGATAAAACAATAAAAGAGGCTATTTCCGTTCTTAAGGATACAGAAAGATATAACAAGATCCTTTCTGGGAAATAGGATTTCATGCTCGACAGACTTACAGGTTTACCTCTACATCGGTTTTTTTACATCACCGCATTAGTGTTGATTGCAATAGGTGTCTCCTTAAACAAGGTAGTCATGTCTGTTGGGACTATCATGCTGTTTTCGAGTTGGGTCTTGGAAGGAGAGTACAAAGAGAAAATCGCTAGAATTCCTGGAAACAAACTTTTTTGGGTAAGTATTTCACTGTATTTACTTCATATTATTGGTTTAGTTTGGACCAGTGATTTCGATTATGCCTTTCATGATCTCAGAGCAAAATTACCTTTAATTGCCATTCCTTTTGTTCTAGCGACAATCCCCGCCATATCAAAATTTGAATTTAAGATTGTGCTTTACAGTTTCATAGGCACCATAATTCTTACGACACTTATCAATTTTTTAGTTGCGAAAGGAGTCTTTACAAGCACTCGAGAAATTCAAAGTTTTAGAGATTATTCCATATTCATTTCACACATTCGATTATCTCTCATGATTGATTTTGCAATTTTTGCATTACTCTTCATCATTCTTAAACAGAGGAAATCATATGTTTTTGCTCTACCACTGCTAGTTTGGCTACTTTATTACGCCTATTTTTCACAGATAATTTCTGGGTTCATATACCTCATACTATTGTTTTTAGCTGCAAGTCTTTTTATTGCCTGGAGATCAGAAAACAGGTATATCAAAATTGGGATGCCCATTTCTATTTTCGTGATTATTGGGATTGTTGTTTTTTGGATGCAAAGTATTGTTTCAGACTATTATGCTATCCCAAAAGAGGAAAAAGGAAAACCAGAATTCTATACAGCAAATGGGAATCCATACAATCACAATTGGAATAGTGAACTTCGAGAAAACGGGAATTTGATCTATTGGTATTTATGTCACGAAGAAATTTCAAGAGAATGGGCAAAAAAAATGGGGACAAATATTGACTCCATTCTTCCTCAAACAGGGGTGCCTATTCGATTTACACTTTATCGCTACATGACTGCAAAAGGGCTGAGAAAAGACTCTTTGGATTTCCATAAATTAAGTGATGATGATATAGCAAATGTTTTAAAGGGGTATAATAATCCGATTCAAACCAAGGGTGGGATTAAATCAAGAATTTATGGACTCTTGAGTAATTATGAAGAATGGAAGCAGAATGAGGACCCAAATAATAAAACGCTTTTACAAAGATTCTCTTACTGGGAAGCTGGAATAGACCTATTCAAGAATAACTTTTTAATTGGCGTTGGAACTGGAGACAATCAGAAGGAATTCGCTTCTTATTATGACCGAAACAATAGTAAACTAACTAAAGAAAATCGATCCCGAAGTCATAATCAATTTTTAACCATAGCAGTATGTTTTGGATTGGTCGGATTGATTGTTTTCGCAGTTTTCCTCTATTATCCTCTTTTTATCAAAAAAAGGAAGTTAGAATTCCTGCATTTGATCTTTATTATCCTCATGACTTTATCCTTTTTACCAGAAGACACACTCGAAACTCAGAGTGGAGTTTCATTTTTCTCTTTATTTTATTCCTTGTTTTTATTCAGGAAGAGGAGTTAATGTAGTTCCTTTGCGAGATCTTCAGCTTTAAGCATTGCAATCAGTTCATCCCATTTATTGGCTTGCATAAACATACGGGAAATCCGGACTTTTTTAACTTTTCCATTATGATTGACTAAAAGCCGATCCTTCTCAATCTGAAATTCACTTAGACCGGAATAATGATAGGTTTTTTGGCTAGTTCCAAATCGATTGTAGATAATTAAACTTGTCGGATTTAACTCAAAATAAGGTATTCGAATAAACAAGAAACCTCTGACGATTAAAATGACGATAAACAAGGTTTCATAAATTTCTGGGGTTCTATTTGCGTAGAAGAAGGCGATGATAATTAAAGTGGACAATCCAATCGCAAAAACGAAATGTAGAAGTGGGTAAAATATTGCGTAGTAGAATTTCAACTACTTCCAGGATTTTGAAGAATTGTTTAGTGTTTTATTGATGAACTTGGTGATCCCATTTGCCCACAAATCTCGATCTTTCCCCTTTGACACAGAGGTTGTCAGTTTTTTCTGAAAGAAGACTTGATTGGCATTCATGTCAACCAAAGTAAACCAAACCGTCATCGTCTGAGCATTAAAATTGAATGACTCAATAACAAAGCAAATACCTATTTTCTTAACGAGGTCGTATTCGAGTTCATCAATACATTCCTGGACTTGATCGGATCGCAATCGATAGGGGTCGTCTGTAATTAGTGCATAGGAATCAATCTTTTTATACGAATTGGAACAGATGGAATTCCTATTGATCATTTCATCGATTCCGAGAGCGTTATTGATATTATTTTTATGGTAATGATTTGTTACATAATCATTCCAGTAGTTCATATAACCTTCCGTTAATATTTTTCCAGAAGTAAAATGGGTAGTTCCGATAAATTTTGCTTTGGAAAAGTTTAGGCCCATGAACTCTACTTCCTTTTCAAAAATTGAACTATAAGTATATTCAGATTCTTGAGCTAGAGAAGTGAAACATATAAAACTAAACACAATAAGTGCACTAATATTCCTGAACCTATACATGGTTTAAAGATAAGAAAGCATATGATACAAAAAAAGCGATCCCGAAATCAATCCAGACCGCTTTAGTATGATTTTAAAATACTTTATTCTAAGTAAACAATACAGATCTAGCGTTACTTGTAGTCACCGGATTCACCATCATAACAGGAATCAAGGCGTCATTTGTGATCATGTTTTGCTCATAATTAGCTCCCAAAAGACCAAATAGTGCATTCTTTTGATTGTTCATGATTGCAATTAGATCCGCATCATATTTTTCTCCCAATTTTATAGTCTCTTTATCAAAACTTGAACTTGGAATTAAATCAACTGTTAGCTCAATATCTCTTTCTCCGAAAAACTGCTTCGCAAATTTAATGTTTGCTTGTGCTTTATTCTTTAAGAATTCGTCTGATTCATCTGGAATTGCCACGTGAACCGCGGATTTAAAATAATTCGCCATATTGGCCACCAAAGTTAATTTTTGCTTGGTTTCCTTGTGCAGGTCTAAAGGTACAACGATGCTATCATAACCACCTTCTGCAATTTTTTTCTCTTGCACAACGATAAAAGGTACTTCAGATGAAGTAATCACTTTTAAAGCTTTTGAACCCACAACATGTTGCCATCCACTTGCCCCATGTGTTCCCATGAAAATAAGTTCTGCATGTTTTTCAGATGCAAAATTTCCAATATCATCAAAGATATTTCCAATTCGAACATTTGTTCTGATTTCAACTCCATCTGCATCAACCTTGTCAACGATCTCTTTAAACTTCGCTTCCGCGTCTGCAATTTGCTTGTCCTTTGCTACAACATGAAGTAATTCAATCTCTCCTCCAACAGCTTTTGCCGTTTCAAGTGCATGATTCAATGCATAATCAGCAACAGGGGTAAAATCATGGGGTACAATGAATGTCTTTTTACTCATCTCTGGTTTCTTTTGGTTTTTAGTTTTCCTTGCCATCAAAGCGGTTCTCCTTCGCTTTAAATCAGCCTACAAAGTAAATAAATTTTTACTTAGATGAAAATTTCGATTTAAAAAAAGCATTTAAAAAAACGACGGTTAAAATAATCCCGGCACCAATGTAGAATTCTGGGGTCATCGTTTCGGTTTCGGGAAAAATCAAAACTGCCAGAATCATTGCATAAATGGGCTCCATATTAATCGAAATTGAAACTGTAAATGGCGTAACAAATTTCATGACCCAAGTGGAGGCTAAGAAGGCAAATGAGGTACAGAGAACAGCTAAAATTAGAACGGCAACAAATTCATTTGTAGTCATCATCATTCTTGAGGTCTCGAAACCTGAGCTAAACTGAATCACAAGTGAAGTGATCAACACCCCTCCCAACATTTCCCAAATTGTAATTTTTAGAGAATCTACTGATTTCACCATTTTGGCATTAATGACCGTAAAAATAGTTGCCAAAAAAGAAGACGTCAATGCCAAGGAAATACCAAGAGCTACATTGCCTCCTTTTGTGCTTTCTTCATCTGATTCCATGAAATATTGTATCATGAAAATACCTGCTAGAATTCCAATTGAAAGAAGTATCTCATAAACCCTTATTTTTCTTTTGAAGAATAAAGGCTCCATGAAAGCCATGAAAAAAGTACTAGAGCTCATCGCAATTATGGCGACAGAAACTGAGGAAACCTTAATTGCAGCAAAAAAGGTTATCCAATGTAAACCAACAATTCCTCCAACAAGAATAATTTTGATCAATACAGATTTATTCAGTTGAAAGGGATTCTTTCCTATGATTAGGGCGTACAAGAAAAGAGATAAAAAGGCAATTCCCATCCGATACCAAACCAATTCAAATGAATCCAGCGAAATATACTCACCTAGAATAGCTGTGAAGCCCCAAATAAATACAATGAAGTGAAGTATTAGCTGATATTTAAATTTTTGAATCATGCTGGTTCCAAGTATAAGCCGAGCATAAAAAAACCCTGACGATAAATGTCAGGGCGCGAAGTTATTTGATATTTCGTTAAGAAGTTTATTTAATGTTAGCGTATTTTGATTTTACTTCATCTTCAATATACTTTTTCTTGTCTTCGATTAATTTTTTAGAATCTTCTTGTGAAACTTCATTTGCCTTAATATCGTCTTGAGCTTTCGCGATATTCTCTTCTTCCTTCTTAATTTTTTTCTGAAGTTTCTCCTTATCCTTAAGCAAACGATCCAATTCTTTATTTTTCTCTTTTAAGGCATCTGCATCAGAATTTGCTTGATCATGCAGGGCTTTAATCTCAGCTTTCTTCCCTTCTTGTGAAGCTTCATTTACTTTGATTTCGCTTTTGTATGATTCAATGTTTTCGTTGCTCTTTTCAATGTCTTTCTCTAATTTTTCTTTGTCTTTTTGAAGTTTTTCTAGTTCCTTCTCCATTTCTTTCAACTTGCCTTCTTCTTCTTTTACTTCTTCATCGACAGCTTTCGTTGAAATATTTTTGACGATATCATAGATTCTTTGCTCTGCTTTTCGGTACATATCTGGATGTTCCGCTTTGTTTAAATAGGCACCTCCAAGATTGATTGCCCATGCTAACTCTACTTTCCCTCCGGCAATTGAGATGATTTTAATATAAACATCAACTGGCTTTTCTGTGACAGTTGTTTTAGTGGCCTGCTCTATGAAAAACTCTTCATCATGTTTAACTTTTCCTTTAAACTTTTTGACTTCACTCTTAATTAAGTCTTCGATGAACTCTTTGGTGCCAAGTGGAACATTCGATACCAAAGAATTTTTCATTCCGACAGAGAATTTTTCATTTCGCTCTTCGATCTTAATTGGGTCTTGAGCAAAGATTTGTGGTGCTATAAATAGTATTGCAAGTGCTAGTAAATGTCTCATGTTTTTCTTTATTTTATAAGCGTTGAACGTAAATATAATCCTAATCTCAAACTTTATCAACAATAATTATTCCTAAATTTGATCATGCAATTTAAGGAGGTCATTGGTCAGGATTCCATTAAAACTCATTTGATTCAAGAAATTAAATCAAATCGGGTGAGTCATGCACAAATGTTTTTGGGTCCGACTGGGAGCAATAAACTTCCAATTGCCATTGCATTCGCTCAAATGTTGTTATGCGAAAATCCCACGGAAAATGATTCCTGTGGAGCATGTGCTTCGTGTCAGCAAGTACAAAATTATGTGCATCCGGATCTTCATTTTGCATTTCCCAATCACGGCGGGGAAAAAGACCGTGAAAAGGATCATTCGAATCGAGAACGGGCGTGGTTGGATAATTTGAGGGAAGATCCTTTGTTTGATTACGAAAAGTGGTCGCAAGCTTTGGGTGCTGGTAATAAACTTTTATCCCTAGGTAGATTCGAAGGAAATAACATTTCAAAGAATTTAAGTTTGAAATCCTTTTCTGGAGGATATAAAATTATGATTATTTGGCTACAAGAATTAATGAATTCTACCTGTGCAAATAACCTCTTAAAAATTCTTGAAGAGCCACCAGAAAAGACTCTTTTCATTCTAATTAGTGAAAACACTGAAAATTCCTTACCAACTATTATCTCTAGAACACAGATTCTTCATTTTCCAAAACTGAAAGATGAAGATGTTCGAGAATACTTGACTTCAATAAGCGATGGTAGCGAGAATATTGATGAGGCTGTTAGGAGGTCCAATGGGAATCTCATTGAAGCGAGAGAAGTCATAAAAGGAAATGAAAGAAAAGCCTACTTCCTAGAAAAATTCGTTCACCTGATGCGCTCTTGTTATACCAAAGATGTTGGATTAATGCTGGATTGGTCGGATGAAGCAAGTAAAATGGGACGAGAGGGGTTATTGGATTTTTTCGAGTATTCCTTATACATGACTCGGCAAAGTTTGATTTCAAATTATCAAAATCAGCTGGGAAGCCCATCATCGGATGAAGCCCAATTCCTTGAAAAATTTGCTCGATTCATAAATGGAAACAATGTTCAAAACATCTACTCCGAATTGAATCAGGTGTCTTACTACATACAAAGAAACTGCAATCCAAAAATTATCTTAACAGGCTTGACTTTCCAAATCATGCGTGAGTTGCACAAAGCTTAATTATTCCACTTTGATTCCAACATCCAATACGCCTGGCAGATATTCATCCCTCATACCATGCTGGAGCGTTAAATGGTAGGTGCCGACATCCGGAAATTGACCATTAAAAATTGGAATAACGAATTCAATCAGCGATCCTTTTTTCTCTCCTTTCCATTTACCATCTGATTCAGCAAGAAGAATAGGCAGAGTATCTATCCTACTTTTTTGATTTGCTCCAAGCGTTTCTAGAAACAAGTACATGTTTGCATAGGGGTAGTCTTCATTTAATCTTAAGGTCAGAGAAATAATATTATTTTTAGAATTATCCTCAATATCAAATTCAAACTCCAACTTGTCTTCCATATGCCATTCATGGCCATCTATTTCATAGCTTTTTGAATAGATACTATTGTCGCTACAAGCAGTTAATAGCAGCATTAAAGACAAGATCGCAATCAGTGGGAGTCTCATTTCTTTGGTTTATTTTGATTATTTGGCTTGTTCTTCGATTTATTCTTGTTGTTATTAGAACGTTTATTTTGTGGTTTGTTACCTCCACCTTTGTTTTTCGACTGTGCTTGAGGTTTTCTATTTCCTCCACCTGCATTTTTCTGATTTGGGTTTTGATTCCCTTGACCACCACCTTTTTTCTTCTTCTTCTTTCTCTTCTTTTTAAAGACGTGCTCAAATCTGTTGAGACTATCTTGTCCAACCACATTTGTATAATCAGGTTCTTCGATTAGAACTTCCTCCAAATAGTCAGTAAGATCATCAGGTTTTTTACCTTTCTTATTCAATTCGATAATCTCTCTTACTCGTTCCGGAAGAACTGGGATTAAACCTGGAGGAGCTTCTCCACCGGGTTCATAGGCATACCAGAGTGTTCTTTTAAAAACGTCCGTTTTAATATGATTGGCTCGACCTTTTTTGGTTTCTAGTTTAATATCTGTTGATGGGAAAGACTTGATCCCTTCAATATACATGTCCAATTCGTAATTCAAGCAGCATTTCAGTTTCCCACATTGTCCTGCTAATTTTTGTGGATTCAAGGCTAATTGCTGATATCGAGCGGCTGCTGTTGATACAGATCTAAAGTCCGTTAACCAAGTAGAGCAGCATAGTTCACGCCCACAGGATCCAATACCTCCAAGTCTACCCGATTCTTGTCTCGCTCCAATTTGACGCATCTCAATTCGAATCTTGAATGCATCCGCCATGTCTTTGATTAATTGTCTGAAATCCACTCTTTCTTCAGCGGTATAATAGAAGGTGGCTTTGGTCCCATCTCCTTGATATTCCACATCAGAAATTTTCATGTTCAGCTTCAATCGATCCGCTAGAACGCGAGATTTAAACATGGTTTCTTTCTCTTTATTCCTAGAATCAATCCATTTATCTACATCTTCCTGATTGGCTATTCTGTAGATTTTTCTTGCCTCGTGTGGTTTAAAGTTTTGAGTTTTCTTTTTCAGTTGAATTTTCGCAAGTTCACCGACTATGGAAACTACTCCCACGTCGTATCCTGGACTTCCCTCAACCACGACAACATCACCCTGATTAAGACGAAAATTCTTTAAGTTCCGATAAAAGCCTTTGCGGCTGTTTTTAAATCGTACTTCAACTATATCGAAAGGTTTTTGATCACCTGGAAGCTCGATGTTTGCTAACCAGTCAAATACCTCTAATTTGTTACACCCATTTGAGGCACATGCCCCGTTACTTTTACAACCACGCGGCTTATCTCCATTACTGCAAGTCGCGCATCCCATAAAATTAATTTAATGATAGCAAAGGTAGAAAAAAATTTGATTTTCTTGATTGGAAACTATCTACCTAAAACCTGAATGTTTCCCATAAAGCTTTCGTGATCTCCGTCTTCCCTGGTTAGGGTGATTTTGTAGAAATAGACGCCATCCATAACTCTTTCGCCCGATGAATTTCTTCCATCCCATCTCGCATTAATTCCATAGAAATTAGTGATCGTTTCACCTCTTCTGTTGAAGATCACCCCTTCCATTTTCACGTAACCTGTTGAAGTCACGTAGAAAAAATCATTCACTCCATCTCCATTTGGTGTAATGACATTTGGGAAAGTTGCCTCTTGCGAAAAAGCGGATTCAGCTAGAAATAGCCCAAAGAAAACAAACGTTATGTGTAGTAAATTTTTCAAGCTTTAAATAAATAGGTCTTCGTTAAATATAATTTAAAATTTTGATAATTCCTCATATTAATACCCAGTAATTTTGCCCTTATCCTTAGCTGGTATACCTTTTTCAAGCCATTGTGGCATAGGTTTTTCCATCAAGAAATGGTCAAAAAACTGTTTCATTCTGATTGACAAATCAATTCGATTTGCCGTTCTCATCAAGTTATGCTCATCACCGTTGTAATTCAGCATCCACACAGGTTTTTCAAGTCTTCTCAGACCCATGAACAACTCAATTCCCTGGTACCAAGGTACGGCTCCATCGCCATCATTGTGCATGATTAACAGAGGAGTTTTCACCTTAGGTAAGTGGAAAAGTGGTGAGTTCTCTATATATAACTGTGGTTTTTCCCAAATGGTTGCACCAATTCTTGATTGGGTTTTTTCATACTGAAATTCGCGACTCAATCCTGAACCCCATCGAATACCTCCATATGCTGAAAACATGTTCGAAACTGGAGCACCTGCCATAGCAGCTGCGTATTTATCAGTCATTGTAACCAATTGAGCGGTTTGATATCCACCCCAAGATTGTCCTTGGAGACCTAATTTAGTGGTATCGATAAAAGAATATCGAGCGATCATGGAGTCCGTTCCGCTTACGATGCAATCATAAGCTGATTTGGCTGGATGTCCTTCTTCATATTTAATATTTGGAATAAAAACGACATATCCATTACTGCAATATTCAGTTGGGTAAATGATCGAAGCTGTTGGTTTTGGTCTATAATACGTGTGTATTCTATCGGAATACTCCTCATAAAAATAAACCAACATAGGATATTTCTTAGTTTTATCAAGGTTTTCAGGGGTATAGAATAAGCCTTCTAAGGTATCTCCATTCCCAGTTACCCATTCTACCAATTCCACATCAGCCCAAATGTATTCCTTTTGCTGAGGGTTAATATCTGTTATCCTTTGAATATTTTTAAAATCTTCAGTATGATAAAGATCTTTACATTCTTTGAAATTGGACCTTCTAAACAACAAATCATTAGACTTCTTCGCTTTCAAAGGGTTTGTATAAGAATGAGCCGATTCGATCAATTTTTTATATTCGCCATCGGTATAACTATAGATTGAAGTATTCTTATTCTTTTCATTAAATCCTCTAATTAAGGATCGGTTTAAATCATAAAAATTAGAATCTCGATCAAGCTTTATCAATCTCAATTTCTCATCTGGATTGAAAAAATTAAATTCTCTATATCGAGTTACTCGGTTTACTCTATTTTCTTTAGTATTGAATAACCAAATATCTTTTTCAGAATAGAATAACAAGTTCTCATCTTTTGTCCAACCGGGAAATCCATAGGACCCATCTTTTGCTGGGGTCCCGTTACCAGGATCTTTAACTTTTATCCCCTCTGTATTGACTTCAAAAAGTTTATCTTCCTCTGCAGAATATACTTTAATTTTTTCCTCTTCATAATCCCAGAAAGCCAGATATTTTCCTGAAGGGGAAGTTGAATATTGAAAAGAAGCTGTTTTAGCCGCTAATTTTCTTTCTCCAGTTTCCGTATTAATCAGATAATGATCTCTTTTCCATGGGAAATCCCAGCTATAGCTCAATTGATAATCCTTTTTAGCATTCGCATAAAACCATTTTGAATCTCCATAATTCAAAGAATAGCCTGAATTAATTTCTTCGTTTTCCAATTGAACAAGATTCTTTGACCCTAAATGCATCACACATTTAAAATATCTTTTTTGGTCTCTTTTAGCTGATAACAATTGCTCTGGTTGCACTCGTGTATCCTGGTAATGCCAGATATCGAGCTTGTACTTCTCACTTTTCGTTAAAGTGTCCTCGGGTTCTTCTCTTTTGATTTCCCAAATTCCAAAGTACAATTTGCTACCGTCTTTACTAAACTGAATTCGAGCATTCTCGCTAACGGAAAAATCTTCTGGAAGCTTTGTGTGATTGGTATCCACTAGATTTTGAATTCCGTTTTCTTGATTCCAATAATACAAATCATAAACCTTTACTTCAGATGTATCTTGAGTTCCATAAAAAGCCACTTCATTTGTTTGATAATTAAACTTTAAAGAGCTCGCTTTTACCGCTGAAAAAATCTTAGATACCTCAAGAGTTTCGGTATTGAATAAGTGAACAAAATTACTATCAAGCGTATCAAATTTTTGGTGGATAGTAAAGGCAAACATTGCATCGTTTCTGCCGTTATAGACGTATTTTACATCTTTAAATTCCTTTTTCACATTATCGATTGGATTGAAAAAGCAAAGTCTTTTTCCTTTACTCGAAATTTTGGGTTCATCCTTTTTCTTCTTTTTCTTCTTCTTTTTCTTTTTTTTGCCTGGGACTTTAATGTCTTTATTATGTTCTAACATATAGGCCATCCATTCACCTTCATCTGGCAGGTAGAATGATTTTAATTTGGGTATTTTAATTAGACTGTCGGATTCCACTAGATAAATCCCTAATGAATCTTTTGGGAATTTTGATTTTTTAGCCTTCTTGATTTTTAGTGCTCTTACCGTGTCGTATTCAGGTTCAATTTTAAATACAACAAAATTTTCTTCCGAGTTGATTTTTGCTCGAGTTCCTCTTGGGATTGTATCTTTCGATCCAGTCTCTTTATTGTAAATAACTAAAAAGCCGTCATTTCTCAGCTTTGCTATTTCGTAGACAATTATTTTTCCTGAATTCCCAATCTTATAGGAATCAATTGTATTCCATTTGAAATAATCTTCCGGCTGAATTGCTTTTTTTTGAGCAAAAACAGAAGCCCCCATAAAAACGAGGGCTATCATCAAGTATAACTTAAATCTCATATTTTTTAAACGTCCGCTTGTACAATTTGAATTTGATTATCGAAATGGGATTTATAGCCCAAATCGTAGATCATCGTATATTTTTCTCCTATTGGAGAGTTAAAGGTATGCGTATGATATTTAGAATCAAAACCATTTGCTTCAAGAATATTCATATTAATTGGTTTTGATCTATAAACGGTGTACATACTGTGCAATACAGTCCAATTTT
>JAUICI010000075.1 GCA_030427935.1 Bacteroidia bacterium
AAAAAAATACTGCGCCATTGCATTCACTTCTGAGTAAGGTGTTCGTTCTCGATTCAAGCCGGATCCGAAGGCGGAGAAGTAGAGTTCTGAAAAGCTCAGATAAAGTTGTGCACGATTACTTTGATTAATTTCAACGACCAAGGCTTCTTTCATAAGGCAATGCAGGTCTTTTTTAACTAGTGCTTTTGCAATGAAATCTTTTCCTAATTCATTTTCCAGGTTTCCGATTTCGAAATTGAGATTGTAAGACACAAGGGTATTTGATTGTTGTAAATCTTCCATGAATTCGGTCAAACTTAAACTTAAGTCATGACCATGAAGGTTGAGTAAATGATTCGAGATTCCAGTGATTTTTTGAGTTTGAATCAGCAGTCCTCCTTTTCTGTGAATCAGTTGATCTTTCGCTTTAATCAATTTGCCTTCTTCATCATATATTCCCCAGGTTAATCGTATGATTTGAGGTTTTCTTAAACCCTTTTTTGGTGGCCACTTGATGGGTAAACCATCGATCTCTGTTTCAAAGAATAGAAATTTCTTCATGTTGCATTTCATTTTTTAGTTCGTTACAATAATAGAGAGCTGATGTGCAGATAAAATGCATAACCATGTATTTGTTTTGAAATAAAAAAAGCGATGAATAAAATTTATGAGTTCCCCTTGAATCTGAAAGAAGTTAAAAAGTATGTCAGAAACCCCAGACGAAATTTAAAAACCGGTTTTGAAGCGGTTGACCAATGCTCTAATGGCATTCCAGAATCTTGTTTCACAGCAATTAGTGGTCGACCCGGAATGGGAAAATGGTCTTTCTCAGCATCCATTGCTTGCAATATGGCCAATGCCGGAAAAGAAGTGCTTTGGTTTAGTTTGCAGCACAATTTGGAAACGGCTTATCAAAAACTGAATCGACAGCTTAAAATGATTCAGAATATGAATGCCCATGCGGATAAGAAAACAATCAAAGAGCACTTGATGCTTACGGATGCTTACACCAATGTTCATGATATCATCAATGTGGCCAAAACGACCCATGAATTAATCGGAATCGATTGCATTTTTATTGATTGTGTGGAGTTCATTACAGTAGGTGAGAAGAACTTAAGTCGGACAGAAGAAGAACGCATTATTTGCCGCGAATTGAAATCCATGGCCAAGGAAACCGGGATTTCGATCGTGCTTTTGGTTTCAACTTCTGGACAAGTAGAATGGAGAGGTGGAGACAAAAGACCTTTACTTTCGGATCTGCGTTATTCCGGAATCTTGGAAGATTTTGCAGATCAAGTCTATTTCATTTACCGACCCATGTATTATGATTTCATCGAAGACGAAGAGGGGCGACCAACCATTGGAAGAGCCGATATCATCATTGCGAAAAACCGATTTGGTAAAGTAGGCGAAGCTGAAATTCGATATGATGAGGACTTGGATTTTTTTTACAATAAACGTTTGAAGAATGAGTGGAAATAATTAATGGGTTAATTCTTTTAAATGCTCGTAAATCATTACCATGGCCAAAGTGTCCAATTCGCAGTATTTAAGCAAACCTTTGGTGAGCTCGTTTCTTTCTGAATCATCCATGTCTTGGTACTGAATCTTGGCATAAGCGGTTAATGCTGCACCTCCGTCCGCCAATGATTCCATGTCCGAGATGGTTTGGTCCAAAGTATCTTCATCCCACTGATCAAAAAGTGGTGGTAACATTTTGTATGGACTCACCACTTTGTTGTCTTCTATTTTCAGCCAAACATGATCCGAATCAAAATTTTTGGAAGACACATCGATTTCTTTGAGTGGTTTCGAGTATTTATTTTGCAGAAATTTAGAGCTTTCCAAAGAGGCTGGAAGAACTGCCTTGATGGAGTTGGAGCCTTTGGTGTGTGGATTGTAATAATAATATTTTACCACATCTCTTAGGTCAACCATATTGCGGTCTCCAATCCATTTTTCGGTACTACTTCCACTTGATTTTGTAATGTTTTTAATAAAATCAATTAAGAGGTCTTTGTCGGGTTCAGAGCTCTTCTTGAGTTGCACTAAGATTTGATTGAGCACCGTGTTTTCGTGATCTGCAAATCGGAATATCGTGCCGTTATCATTTTTTAAGTTCACTCTAAGTGCTCGGACAAATTCAAAATTTGGGAAAGTTCCTGGAGCATTGGAAATGAACTCAGAAGCATGTTCGATTCGACCGTTCTCATGAAGTTTATGATGCGAAAACTGAAAGGCGATTTGCTCATAAGGTTTCATACCTTTATTGAAAGGAAGTGCCACAGCCGAAGTTTCGAAATCGATAAAATGTAAAGGAAAGGTCCAGGATTCCATTTCCTCTTTGAGTCCCTTCTTTTCTATATAAGGAGTATGGTCTCCAGATCTTGATTTTTCTACCTGAAGCCATTGTCTATCCGAAGTACTCAGGATTTCAGCTCCGGGAGATACTCCAATGTCGTCTTCTACTAGATCTTCCAAAAAGAATTTGTCTTCTTCGAATAATTTTGAAGCACCCCTAAAATTCCAGATTTCAAAAATATTAGGTTTGAGAAACATTTGGTCCGACCAATTCTTTTGCTTTTTAAAGCATTCTTCGTAACCCGATTTTTTATCTTTTGAATCTTCCGAAGTTCGAAACTCACAATTTTTACAAGCTCCATATTTCAAAGGCCAATGGGCATATTGATCATTCAAATACCAGTTTTTAAATTTTGCAATTGCATCGTTAAAATACAAGCCTTCTTGGTAGGGATATTTGTCGTTTTGAATGTCCTGTACTGCATCGTCTGCATTCACTTCAGATAAAACACTGCGACCAATTTCAGTCAAACTATTTACGGATTTAATAATTCCGGTTCGATGATTGGCATTCTTCGAAATACGAAATAATTGGTTGAGTCCATCTATTTCAGCCTCTTTTGATTTGTCGGTTAGCATAAAATAGTTGGAAACCTCAAATTGAGGATTGCATAGTTTGAGCACGTGATTTTGAAAAGCCAAATCAAATAAATAGGGTTTCAAGCCACCTGAGAGTCCTCCACGTTTCCCGTAAAAAAGGGATTCTTCAGAAGGTGTGAAGCTCTTGGCTTTTACTTCAATAAGTTTGATTGAATTTCCTTTTTTCACCAAAATATCGGTTCGGACAAACAAATGGTCGTAGAGAAAAGCAGCTTCATAGATGACTACATTTTCTTGTTCCAGAAGTTGAGCAGTTTCTTTAGCTAGGTATTCATAATCCCAATCCCTTCCTTCCAGTAAATGTCCATCAGGATAATGCAATCGTGCCAATTCCTCCACTTGAAATCCACCTTCAGCGAGCGCCTCTAGAAAAGAGTCTTCAGCCATAAGATTGGCATATTCATCTTTGCGTGTATAAAAGAGTTTGTTGGGGCAGTCGAGTCCAATTTTAAAACGAGATTTGGTTAAGGTCTTCATGATTTTGGTTTTGATTCAACGATGTTTTTAAGTTCTAAAATGGCTTGATTCATAAAGTCATTTTTATGAGCTAAAAAGTGTTTGTTAAAGCTATTCGTTAAAGCCGAATTGAAATCTAGTTCATCTAAATCTTCAATTTTGAATTTGATGTAATAAATGTGTTGGTAGCCACTTTGATCACTTCCGCTTGAGCCCTCCACAACTTCAGGAGTGAATATGTTTTTCTTTCTGAGAGCCTTCTTCAGTTCACTTCCGTAGGCCGTGTGTTTTGTGCTCCACAATTCAAAAACACCCTCAAATTCATCTGTATATCTTAAGGTATCCAAATTGATCCAAAAACGTAACATTTTCGCAATTTCCAGATTGTTTTTTACCACTTCACTGTAATTTTCATTCTCTGCATTGATGTGAAAATGCTTGCCCATTGAAGTATCTTTTCTCGTATAGGGTGGGTAGCCAATATTATCCATGATGGAAAAAACGATCTTAGAAACATATCGAAGGGCTTCGTTTTCTGTTTTATGCAAGGTTTGGATTTCCTTGTATTTTTCTCTTAAGATTTTTAATTTATCATTCATGACTTGAGTGTTTTGCTTGTTTTCGTAATGGTTTTGAATATTGCTGATATAATCTTTTAGAAACATAAGATGTCGATCATCAGCATCAATAAAATATTGGTGTAAATTGTTCTGTACTTGCTCTACTAATTCTTTGTGAAGAATGCAGGTGTAATGCGCATCATTTGGGAGTTGATTGTGATCAATGTTTGTATCACTCACAGAAAGCACAATCCCATATTTCTTTTTCGCTGAAACACGCCCCCAATAGTCACCAAGGTCATTGTATAGACCCGCATAAATTTTATTTTCAATAATGATGGCCCATTCAGAATCGGTCTCGGAATCATCTTGAATCACAATATCAATCCGTTTACCAGAATCTGTGGTTACTTCTCTCTCAACAACGAATTCGGTTTCCGTTGCCTCCAAAGGAATTTTGATAGGTTCATTTCCTTTATTTTTATCATTGTAAACTTCAATTAAACTATCTAAAAACAGGCGCTGAAAACCGTGCTCTTCCGTTTCATCAAAATAAAAAGCGAGAATATTGCTATTGACATTTTCCCATTTGGGATAACCCGCAATTTCAATGAGATTTTTTCTGGTTTTCTCTTGTTCAGGGAGCTTTTCCAGAAAATCACTAATCCATTCTAAATTCATATCTTTTGAGTTCATAGGCCAAAATTAGAAATACGAAGTGCATTTTAATTGCATATCAGTTGAGGTTCTTTGCTGGGATAAGATAATTATAAAATTGTAGAATAGAGTTTGGTATGGGTAAAATAGAAGACAAGGAAATAGATGAGTTAAATAATGAATTACATTACTCATGGAAGACAGCTCCCGATATTCGTTACATGGTCAATGCAAAGGATCAAAAGGGTAAGAGAGAAATTCCTATTAATACCATTCAACCTAAGTATTTTAAGAAACCTGAATCTGATCAAATCAAAGTATTGTTTATTGGTTTAAATCCATCTTTTAGCAAAGAAGGAATAAAATTAGCTTCTAATGCAGATGCTAAAAAGGGAATGGTCATTAAGGGGGATTCGGAGGAGAAAATCCTGAAAAAGGATAAAAAATATACTGCTTATTATAATATCGAAGAGCTGTCAATTTGTGACCTAGATTTCTTATTTAAAATGGATTTTTTGGAAGCAAAAAGGATGAATGAAATAGATTCTACTATAGAGGAGAAGCATCATTATCACACTGATCTAGAAGAACTAGGTAATTTAATTGGAATTGGATCATCGTTTGCACAAGTGGATTTGTTTCAGCTAAGAGTTACTGATTCAAAAGAAGTTGATGAGATTTACGAAAAATTAGATGATTTAGAATTCCTTAATGATCAGATTAATCGCACATTGCAGTATGTTAAATTACTAGAGCCGGAACTTGTAATCGTTCTGAATGCAAAAGCTTCCAAGATACTTAAGGCATCAGCTGGCGGTTCTTTTGCTAGGTTTGAGTCAATTATTCAAAGATCAAAATCTGAACTGCCTTTGTATTGTTTCAAATCACCTGAATTAAATTCGATTCCTGTCATTCTCTGGTCACAATTAAGCAGTGGAACAACTGGGAATGAACAAAAGGAACATTTAATTTATAGTGTTCGAAAAACTCTTAAGGCGATTTGGAATAAGAAAAGTCAGAAAGCCTGCTCCAAATTCAACCTCTAAACCCGTAGTGCAAAATAATTGCATAACTGAAATCTATATTTGAATCAAAATCAAATGTAGAACTAAAAACAAATTCAGTTTATGCAAAACATCGAAGCACTTAGAAAAGAGATTACTCAAAAGTCGGCCTTACTTGAAAAGGCAAGAATTCAGTTAAAGAAAGAATTTATCGGAATTGATTCTAGTATTGATGAAGTCATTGAGAATGTGCGCTCTTGGTTTACTTTATCGCTCATGCAAGAAAAACCGGCCGTGATCAATCTTTGGGGTTTGACCGGGGTAGGGAAAACTTCTCTGGTCCAACGCTTATTGGAATTGATCCATTTTCAGGACAAAACCTATCGATTTGATCTTGGAGAGAAAGAAGGGAATCTCTCTTTTCGAAGTACTTTGAGTGATCTCTGTGAGAATAGAGATGATTCTCCAATTGCCATCATTTTGGATGAATTTCAGCATGCACGAACGGTCAAAGGATCGGGATTGATGCGAGAAGAAATTGAGAACGATCGCAACCGAATGGTTTGGGAATTAATCGATTCAGGGAAGGTTTCCTATGTGGATTGGAAAAGAGGTTTATGGTCTTTCGAAGAACTATTGCTAAAACTCAAACACTTGAACAAAGCCGGAGTGCAGGTAAAGAATGGAAAAGTAGTTAAAGGACAAGAAATCTACAGAAAGGAAATGGATCTCGATGAAGATGATCAAGTGGAATGGTTTTATCCGGAAGACGAATATGAAAGAATCATCGATATTGCAGGAGAAGCCTTAAAACTACATCTGAAGCAAGATGTGCGGGAAGCTCTAAGCAAGCTGAATGGTCCGGAAACCGTTCTTTTCTTACTGAAAATCATGAATATTGGAACACGTCCTTCAGTCAAAAACTTTACCAAATCGATCATATTCATTCTTGGAAATATTGACGAAGCTTATACTATGAGTGGGGATTTTACGGCTGATATTTCAGCAGATGAATTTCACGAAAGAAGTCTGAAAATCACCATTCCGGATATGAAAAAAGCCCTGAAAGAGCGCTTCCGCGATGAGCAAATTGCCCGTTTAGGGAATATTCATATCATTTATCCCGCGCTGAATAGTCAAGCTTATCGAGGAATTATCGATTTAGAGCTAAGGAAGGTTCAGAAAAGAATTCAGGATTTGTTTGACTTAAAACTCGAGTTTGATAAATCTGTGAAACGAGGGGTATATCAGGAAGGGGTTTATCCTACTCAGGGAGCACGACCATTGTTCACAACCATTCATCAAATGATCAAAAGCAAATTAAGTGTATTCTTAAATGTGCTGATTGAAAGAAATCTCGAAGTAGATACTTTGTATTTGTCGTACCGCGAAGATTTCCTGCATTGCGAGTTTTATCAAAATGAAAATATCTTGCTAAAATATTCTCTGGAAGTACAATCAAGCCTAGAAAAATTAAGAAAATCAAAAGCGGATGAAGTGCAAGCTATCGCTGCAGTACATGAAAGCGGACATGCAGTTTTGTCGGCCGTTTTATTGCAGACCATCCCAGACGTGGTCTATTCAGTTACCTCCGATGCCGATACCAATGGTTTTGTTTTTTCTAAGCAGCCCTTAGAATATTACTCCAAGAAAGATTTACTGAATCGAGTAGCCGTTTTTTTAGGAGGCATTCTCGCAGAGGAACTCATTTTTGGGAAAGACTATGTAACGATCGGATCTCGATCGGATATTCAAAAGGCAACGGAAATGGTCACACGTATGTACAAAAAAGAAGGAATGGGTGCGGTTCCGATCAATTATTCCAAGAGTCCGGTATCGGATGGATTCGTTTATCATGAAACCACTCAAATCGAAAGAACAATTCGCCAAACCATGGAAAAAGCTCGGGAACTCGCTTTCAAGGTGCTTCAAGAAGAAAGGGAATTGCTATTGGTTCTATCGTCCTATTTAGCAACAAACACCAAAATCGAAAAAACACGCTTAGAAGAAATGGTCAAAAAACACTGCAAAACCCAAACCCACTTCGAAGTGGACCAATTTTTCTATCGCAACCAATTAAAAAACCAGTTGGCCACTATTGAGTCGATGAGAAATAGATCTAGGAACAATGTCCTATTGATGAATAAGAGGAAGGTTGGGGAAGGGGAAATAGGTAATAGGTAATAGGTAATAGGAATTAGGTGATAGGTGAGTTCTCTGTGAAGCTCTGTGCATCCTCCGTGAAACTCTGTGTAACAACCTTGCGCCCTCTGCGAAACCTCTGCGTTTTACTCTACGAAGCTTAGCGAAGTAGAGTCTCTGCGTTTAAAAAGAAAACGCTTGTAGAATGCCAGCCCTTCGACTTATTCTCGACTCCACTTCGTTTCGCTCGAATTGGCTCCATCGGCCGCCATGCGCCTACGCTGAAGCTTCAGCGCAAGAGTAAGGCTTGCCGACGGCACGGCAGGGACCGCCCTTCGACTATCAAATATTCCGCTATCGCTCCATATTTGAAGCTCAGGGACCGTTGTAAGGGGGCTTAATAGGCCGCAAAACCCAATCAGGATTAACAAACGATGTTTCAATTGCGGCCTGATGGAGTAGGACCAAGTCCACCCAAAAAACTACTTTTTTTAAGCTCGAAAAATCCAAAGGAGAAATAAATTTTTAACTTTAATATCGCATTCGCCTAAATCAAAAAAATCATACAAAGAATGAGTAAATCAGATAATATCAATTGTCCCAATTGTGGGACACCCATCGACGTCTCCGAAGTCCTCTCCTCCCAAGTGGAGAGCGAAATGCGTCAGAAATATTTGGCTGCCTTGAACAAAGAAAAAGCCGTTTTGCAGGCCGAGATGGACAAAGTGAAGAAGACGGAGCGACTCCTGGAAGAAAGGAAGAAGCGCGAGGAAGAAGTTTTGCAGGAGACTTTAGACAAAAGACTGAAAGAAGAGAAGGCGGGTTTGGAATTGAAACTCAAGAAGAAATTGGCCGAAGATCAGTCAGAGGCGATGGAAGCTTTGCGGAAGGAGTTGACCGAAAAATCGGAGCAAGTAAAAGAATTGCACAAGTCTAAAGTGGAGATTGAGAAATTGAAGCGTGAGAAGGAAGAAGCCAAAGAAGCTGCCAAAGCCGAGGCTCAGAAAGAGTTGAATAAATTGTTATTGGACGAGCGCGACAAGATCCGAAAAGCCGAGGAGGAGAAAAACGAATTGAAATTCAAGGAACTCCAAAAGCAATTGGAAGATCAGAAGAAGCTCACCGAAGAAATGAAGCGCAAGCAGGAGCAAGGTTCCATGCAAATGCAAGGCGAAGTTCAGGAGTTGGCCATTGAAGAATATTTGATGCAGAATTTCCCATTGGATTCCATTGAGGAGATCAAAAAAGGAGCTCGAGGAGGCGATTGCATCCAGGTGGTGAATACAAGAGCTGCTCAGAACTGTGGGATGATTTATTACGAATCCAAAAGAACCAAAGATTTCCAACCAAGCTGGATAGAGAAATTCAAGGCGGATATCCGAGACCGTGGAGCCAATATTGGGGTTTTAGTAACCGAAGTGATGCCTTCCGACATGGAGAGAATGGGCTTGAAAGATGGGGTGTGGATTTGTTCCTATGAAGAATTTAAAGGGCTCTGTTTTGTTTTGAGAGAATCAGTGATCCAATTGAACTCGGCTATGGCTTCTCAAGAAAATAAAGGCGATAAAATGGAATTGTTGTATGGTTATTTAACCAGTCCCGCTTTTAAAATGCAGGTAGAAGCCATCGTGGAGGGTTTCACCCAAATGAAAATGGACTTGGACAGCGAGAAACGATCCATGCAGAGAATCTGGAAGCAAAGAGAAAAGCAGATTGATAAGGTTGTTACGAATACGATTGATATGTATGGGAGTATTAAAGGAATAGCTGGAAGTGCTATACAGTCGGTGAAGTCTTTGGAGCTTCCGGGTTTTGATGAAGAAGAAGACACTCCTACGCTGTAAATGCTTTGGAGTACGAGGGAAGAATTTGAAGATTAAAAAATACTTGTGCACTTCTTCTGCATAACTTATCTTTAGCTTTGCTCAAATTTCATTTATGGCGACAACCAAACATGCAACTATACGCTATCATGCTCTTGACAAGTGCTTCCGAAACCGAGGTAGGAAATACTATATGGAAGATTTAATAGATGCCTGTAATGAAGCGATCTATAATTTTACTGGTTCTGAGAATGGTGTGAAACGCCGTCAGGTTTATGATGATATCACTTTTATGGAGAGCGAAGAAGGATATGGTATTGAATTAGAAAGAATCCGTGATGGCAGAAAAGTCTATATGAGATACCTGGACCCAAACTATTCTATAAAGGGAGAAGGCCTAAATGAAGATGAAGCTCAAAATATCCAAGAAGCCATTTTGACTTTATCGCGTTTTAAAGGCTTACCGCAATTTGAATGGGTGCATGAAATGGAAATGCGATTGGAGTCTGTTTTTGATATCAAAAGGGAAGATAAACAGATTATAGAATTTGATCAGAACCCTTATTTAAAGGGACTCGAATATGTTAGTGAATTCTACAAAGCAATTTCTGAACAGCAAGTTTTAGAAATAACTTATCAAGGATTTAAACAAGAGTGCCCAACTGTTTTCGAATTTCATCCTTATTTTTTAAAACAATACAATAGTAGATGGTTTGTGATTGGAAGAAATCCTGCATTTGAAAATTTGACACACCTTGCTTTGGATCGAGTTGTTGAAATAAATAGAAGTGAAAGTGAATTTCAGATATCTAATATAGATTTCGAGGATTATTTTGAAGATGTTGTAGGTGTTACTATTCCTGAAGGTAAGGATCTTGAAAAAATTATTTTAGAAGTCAATAATTCTGCTTTACCTTATATTGAATCCAAACCAATCCATGGTTCGCAAAAAGTTAGAGAAAGAAAGAATGAAACGACAATTGTAGAATTAGAACTAATACCTAATTATGAGTTGAAATCGGTTCTATTGTCATATCTGGGAGATATAAAAGTAATTGAGCCATTGAGCTTAAAGGAAGAATTGAAAAAAAAGTTAGAGAAAGGAATAGATAACATTTAATATGCATTTATACTGCATAAGTAAGTTGTAAGTTTGATGTATGAACGCAAAAGCAAAAGAAATAATTGATTCTAATGTTCTATGGTCCATTTGGAGCGAGGTTAGACATTCATTGGTTAATAATGAGCAGATCACCTTTGAACTAGGTGTTGTATTTCTTATAAAATACATTAATGATAATGAGGACTATTTTGTAAACAATGGTATCTCTATTCCTAACGAATTTCAATGGGATAATATAGAATTCACTAATGCATCTGACTTCAGGGCTATTACCAGAAATACTAACGGAATTTGGATAAGTCCGGAGGTTAAAGAAACAAATGATTACTTGCTCGATAAGGCTACCAAGATAGATTATTGTTTGTCTAATTTATTGTCCGAATTGGAATTTGTTGATCATCTCTTCTCAGAGGATGGATTTTTATTTAGAGTAAAAAATATTCTTAGCAAGTTTTCTTTTTCTAGACAGAAATTGGACTTACCAGACTTTATTGAATGGCATATTTCTAGGTCTATGATTGGATCTAAAGCGAACTTTAGTTTAAGTCCTTCAATTGTTGAAGTATTCAAATACTTTGTTAAAAAAGAAAAACCAAAAAAAATCTACAACCCATTTGCTGGTTCTGGAAGCTTAATTGCTGGTTTGTCGGATCACAAATACCTGGTTGGTCAGGAATTGAATATTTCGTACTCCTCAAGGCTTGCGAAATTGCGACTTTTTTGTAATGAAAATTATAATGCGTTTTGCAATTTTAATAGGAATGACTTTGATACAGATTCCATTAAAGACTGGTTAGCTGAAAAAGAAGATTTTGATGGAATTGTGTCGTTTCCTCCTTTCAAGATGAAACTAAATGAACAAGTTGAGGTTGAATTCGGGAATATTACCAATTCGGATCAATTAAATCTATTCAGAATTTCAAATTCATTTTCAAACCATGGTATTGCTGTAATTGGATTTTCATCAGGTGTACTTTTTCGAGGAGGAATTGAACAAAAGCTTCGCAAAAACCTGATTGATCTTGATATCATTGAGTATGTTATTCAGCTGCCTGAAGGGTTGTTTTACAATACAAAAATTTCATCTGTAATTCTTGTAATCAATACTAAGAAGAAAGACTATAATCATGTGACTTTTGTGGACGCCTCTGAATTAAAAAATGATTTTACAAAATATACAAAATATCTGAAGTCAGATGAGTTAATAGAGGTGCTGAATTCCAATGAATCTCCTTTGAAAGTAGTCGTTTCAAAAGATGATATTATCAGAAATGATTATAATTTAAGTGTTGGTAGATATTTTCTTTCTGAAGAAGGAGTGTCTTTAGAAGAGGTTTGTGAAATTAGAAACGGAGAAAGAAATAAAGCAAGTAAAGAAGGGAAGTTATTGAGAGTTACTGATCTTTCTCATAGTCAGAAGTACAATGCTATTACTGCTGATTCTTTGGATACACAAGGAATTCCCCCTGGGTTTGAAATACTGGATTATTCAGCGGTAATTGTTTCGACTACAGGAGGTAATTTCAACGCTACAGAATTTGTTTTTCATGGTGATTCAGTTTATATCGGACCTCAACTACAGATTTTAGTGCCTGATGAAAAATTGATTTCTAGAAAATGGTTAGTAAAAGAGTTAAATTCCAAAAAAGTTAAAAAACAATTAAAGGCTTTTGCTATTGGAACATCGATAAGTAAAATATCTAGGAAGGATTTAGCGAATATTCGAATTAATGTTCCTAAAAAATCAGAACAAAAGGAAATTTTATTCGAGGATTTTTCGAAATGGAAAGATCAGGCCTACAAGGAAATTGGTGAAAAAGAAACAGCTTATTTGGGGGCCGAAGTAGCTGATGAAAATAGCTTTCTCAGACATAAAATTTCCGGAAAATTGAAGAATCTGCGATCTGCTTTTGAAAAAATTGATCAAATATTAAATGAACAGGCTTCTAAAAAGTATCCTGAAATATTGAATCTCAAATTGAATGAAAGTTCGAGTATAGATCTAAAGAAATATTTGGAAATAGCGAATCGAGACCTTAGGTATATTCATGATTCTGTAAAACAAACAGGAACTGAAATACGCCTAGAGGATATGCATTTTGAGGAAATTGATGTTATTCAATTTTTTAAAGATTATAGTGATGAATTGCTGGGCTTGAAAAGCAAGGGTCTTTACAGGGTCGTTTTTAATTTTGATGAGAAGGTATTAGAAGAAGCCGGAATTGACAAAATATTGATTCAGGGAGATAAGAATATATTGCGTGAAATGTTAGACAATTTGGAGTCTAATGCAGTAAAACATGCTTTCGCAAATGGTCCATCACCTGATAATCTTATCGATATTTTGATCATGATCGATTTTGAGACCCACGAGATTCAAGTTGATTTTGCAAATTCAGGTATTCCATTTCCAGAAAATTTCGATATCGATAACTTTAAAAGAAGAGGGAGTAAAGCAGGTAAAAATGCAGGAAGTGGAGAAGGTGGATGGTTTATTAATGAAGTAATGAAAAAACATGGAGGAAAATTAACATTTACAGATGAAACCGGAGATGAAGGTATTCCAGGTACGGAATTGGTTTCTTCATTTGAACTTCATTTTCCAGTAATAATAACATACAAAACAGAAGATGTATAAAGTTTTATGGTTTGATGATGAGTTTGCTGAACTCGAGTTGATTGCGGATGAAGCTCTGCAATATGGGGTTGAGCTTGTTGGTTATAGTAATGCTGAAGAAGGAGTTGAAGAGTTGCAAAAAAATTACACATTGTATTCTGCTGTGGTTTTGGATGGCTTGTTTTTTAGAAAGTCTGGCATGGAAGGAGATCAAGTGGATCAAGAGGCCTTTGGTATTGTTGCGAAAGAACTTTCAGCTTTAAAAAATAAGGATGTGGTAATTCCTTGGTTTATTTATTCAGGACAACCATCTTTTGTGAAAGACAATAATCAATTAGTAAATATCTTTAAAGACAATCAGTTTGCAAAAGGCCGTGTATTTGACAAAAATGGTGACAATGACCTTGAGGAATTATGTGAGGAAATTAAAGATTCCGTTGAAGCCATTGATTCTATTAGAATTCAACATCAGTTTGCCGATGTTTTCGAAATATGCAAGGAGAACTATTTAGGAGAAGAAGTTCGAAGTAGATTGATCAACTTAATTTCCGAAAAAGAGAAAAGAAGTACAAGATCAAACGACCACGAGCTATTTAATCCAATTCGCAAAATATTAGAGAAAATGTTTCATAAAATGAATTCTATAGGATTGGTTCCTGATGATATTGTTCAAAATTCGGGTTGGATTAGTGGAGTAAAATGGTTTATAAAGGGAACTCATAAAGAATTTCAATTAGAGGAAGAGTTTGTTAATCCAATAATTGTATTTCAAATTGAAAAACTTCTGGATTTGACTCAAGATGCTTCTCATGGTGAAGGAAATCTTAAGTATCGAGTTGATGAATATGTTATGAATTCCTCCAACAATTATTTATACACTAGTTGTGTTTATCAACTGTTAGACATCCTGGTTTGGTTTAAGAGTTTGGTGGATGAAAACCCAGATAAAGAAAAGAACATTCTTAAATGGAGCAGGAAAGAAAGTACGAATCAAAATAGAACTTCTTCGAACGAATTAGTTCTAAGCCAAGATTCTGATGGGAATTATCATTGTGAAGATGTGATTTTTGCATACAGTAAAGTACATGATAAATACGAGCTTGGGTCAAGAGTGGAGATCTACGAAACAGCTGCTAACAATAATGATCGAAACAAGCATATGTATCCCAAATTTGCCGTGAGTTTTAGAATAATTCCGAAATAAACTTTAAATTATTTTAAACGCTTAAAAATATTTAATTTAACAAACTGTAGTTCAACAATCCAATAAATAATGAATCAATCTGTACACTATAGATTAATAAGTTTTATTTGGTCAATCGCAGATGATTGCCTGAGAGATGTTTATGTAAGAGGAAAATATCGTGATGTAATTCTCCCAATGGTGGTTTTGAGAAGGTTGGATGCATTATTGGAGCCAACTAAGGAAGCTGTAATGGAGGAATTAGCATTTCAGAAAGATGAAGCAGGCTTTACTGAATGGGATGAGTCTGGATTAAAAGATGCAAGTGGTTATGTGTTCTATAACACAAGTGAATGGACCCTGCAAAGACTTCATGATACGGCAACAAATAGTCAACAAATTCTTCAAGCAAACTTTGAAGATTACTTAAATGGTTTTAGTCCTAACGTAAAAGAAATCATTGAGAAGTTTAAGCTAAAAAGTCAGGTGCGTCATATGGCTAATAAGGATGTATTGCTAGATGTCTTACAAAAATTTACTTCCCCACATATTAATCTAACGCCTTTTGAAAAAGAAGATCCAGATGGTAGAAAACTACCACCTCTATCAAACCTAGGTATGGGCTACGTGTTTGAAGAATTGATCAGAAAATTTAACGAAGAAAACAATGAAGAAGCCGGAGAACACTTTACTCCAAGAGAAGTAATCGACTTAATGACACACATCATCTTCGACCCTATCAAGGACCAATTACCTCCTGTCATGACCATTTATGACCCAGCATGTGGTTCAGGTGGAATGTTAACGGAATCTCAAAATTTCATCAAAGATGAGGAAGGTGAAATCAGAGCCACAGGAGATGTTTATTTATATGGTAAAGAAATCAATGATGAGACTTATGCTATATGTAAGTCAGATATGATGATCAAAGGGAATAATCCTGAGAATATTAGAGTTGGGTCGACACTTTCCACAGATGAATTCTCAGGTAAGTCTTTCGATTTCATGCTGTCCAATCCACCTTATGGTAAGTCTTGGAGTAGTGAAGTAAAATACATTAAGGACGGTAAAGACATTATAGATCTGAGATTCATTGTTACTCTAAAAGACTATTGGGGTAATGCTGAAGAAGTGGATGCAACACCTCGTTCTTCAGATGGACAGCTGTTGTTCTTGATGGAGATGGTTAACAAAATGAAGTCAACATCCCAGAGTTCTTTAGGATCAAGGATTGCTTCAGTTCATAATGGTTCTAGTTTGTTTACGGGTGATGCTGGAGGTGGAGAGAGCAACATCAGGCGCTACATTATTGAGAATGACCTTTTGGATTGTATAATTCAATTACCAAATAATTTATTCTACAACACTGGCATCACAACATATATATGGATTCTGTCTAACAACAAAGAAGCAAACAGAAAAGGTAAAGTTCTTCTTATTGATGCATCTCAACGTTTTACCAAACTTAGAAAGAATCTCGGTGAAAAGAATTGTGAGTTGAAACCTAAGCACATTAAAGAAATTCAAGATGCTTATACCAATTTTAAGGATGTTGAACGAAAAGGTGAAGAAGGTTTGGCGGCCAAAGTGTTTAACAACGAAGATTTTGGATATTATAAAGTAACAATCAATAGACCGGCTAGATTAAAAGCGCAATTCTCTGAAGCCCGTATTGCTAATTTACGTTTCGATAAGCAACTTGTTGAACCTATGAAATGGGCTTTTGAAGAGTACGGTGAAAAGGTATATACTGATTTAAAATCCATTGAGAAAGACATTTTAGATTGGTGCGAGAAAAATGACTTGGACCTGAATTCTAAAAAACGAAAAGCATTAACAGCACCAACCACTTGGCAAAAGCAAAAAGACATATTGGATGTTGCTTATCAATTGTTAGAAGCAATTGGCTCGGATGAATTCAATGACTACAACATCTTTACTAATAAGGTTGATAAGATTTTGAAAGACAAAAAAATCAAACTCTCAGCCAGTGAAAAGAATCAAATTTTGGCTGCTGTGAGTTGGTATGATGAAAATGCTGAGAAGGTCATTAAGAAAAAACAAAAGTTGAGTGGAGATAAATTAGATCAACTCTTGCATCATATAGATTGTACGCTTGATGAACTTCCTGATTATGGTTATTACCCAAGCGGCAATAAAGACGAATATATCATTTATGATAATCAAACAGACTTACGTGATAGCGAAAGCGTTCCATTAACTGAGGATATTCATGCTTATTTCCTTAGAGAAGTAAAACCTCACGTAGAAGAAGCCTGGATTGACTTGGATAAAACCAAGATTGGTTATGAAATCAGCTTCAAC